>JAUWZR010000067.1 GCA_030615235.1 Promethearchaeota archaeon | reverse complement strand
GTGTTAAATGAGAGTATCTAATTAGATATTTAATTTTTTATTTATAATTACCAACAATATTTAATATTGGCAATTACATAATCTTCTTAGTAATTCTTGAAAGTATAATTGTTGCTTAAATGTGATATCCTTAAAGTTTAGATTTGAACCGCCTTTTAACGAAATTACGAAAGGTACAAATCAAATCATTAAATTTGAGCAAGAATTAACAGTTAAGGAATTGTTAGAAATTTTTAAAGAACGTTTTGGTGAAAAATTCTATGAATTACTCTGGGATAAAAAAAAAAAGAAAGAGTTTAGTTCTTTCCTTTCAATAATCATAAACGGTAGAAGTTTTAGAGACGAGCATTTTCTAGAAAAGACTTTAAAAGATGGAGACGATCTCGCGTTTTTATACCTTTATTTTGGGGGATAATCTTAAAAATTAAATTATAATAATAAGATTACCCACATACCAAAACCAGTTAAAATCGGATTTAAAATGTTATCCGAAATATGGTTTGCAAAGAAATCGACTAATAAGAATAAGACTGTTGATACTATAGCCATAAATAAGATTTTTATAAAACTCACAGGCATCCAAACGTGATATAAATTCATTACTATTAAAACAATTAAAAATGAAGTCACGCCACCAGTTATAAATCCCTCTATTGTTTTATTAGAATCTTTTTTTAGGCTATGAGTTCCGTATTTTTTACCTATTAGACAGGCGGCAGCATCAGCCCCCGTAGTTATTAATGCAACTGAAGCAAGGATCGGAAATGGAGCAAAAATGAAAGGTATTAAAGACAAAACCAGAGGGGTAGACGCTACAAAAGTATTGAGCTCCTCAGGCCTTATCGATAAAAACCAACGCTTAGCCCAATTTGGAAGCATATAGAATTTATTTAGGCGGGTAAGATCAGCAACCTGAAACATTATAACAAACCCAAATCCTATAGTAATTATTAACCAATGAGAAAAGCTATAATTATCTAAATTAAATTGGCTTAAAATGCCTAAATTTTCAAGAATGGTTCCTAGCGACCAAAAAAAAAGAATAACAAATGTAGTAAATAAATGTAGAAATTTCCTCCCGAATTCGCTCTTAAAATCGTCAATCCATCTATCAGTCACTTTAACACAATAATTATTATAATCCCTTTCTGCCATAATTTCAGGGCTTTTTTTAGAGACAATTGCATTATATAGTAAAGTGGTAATCCATACGCTCATCTCAATTAAAAAAATTAAAGAGGTTAAGAACCATAAGAAACTCAGTGACTCTAATGGCAATGGTGATTGATTCTGAATCATAAAAGGAAATAATAATCCTGTTGCTAAAAATAAGATTGCTATCAATATCTCGTTTAATAATAAGTGGTTTTTGATCTTCTCGGTTCTATTTTTTATTACATAAATGAATGTTAAAACGGAATAACCAATGAAAATCAAAGAAGTCGGTAAATAATTCATTTTTAATTATAAAAGTTGAGTAATTTTAGAAACTCTTTTATATTATCTTTAATCAAATCCATGTTAATATAATTGTATAATAATCGAAATTAAAAAAATACCGTATAAACAAAAAGATAAGGCTACTACCAAACGGGATTAATAAATTATCAGATACATTGAAAGGTTTATTTGTAAATACATCAAAAATAAAGAAGGCCAAAGTAAAAATTAAAGCCCAATAAATACCAATAAACAATGTACATATAACAAAACATACAATTATTCCAGTTATTGCTCCTTGCCAGGATTTTTCGTTATTCCATTTAATTTTATTTTTCCCGTATCTTATCCCCACTTGGCTTGTTGCTAAATCTGCGAGAGAACTCATCCCTAAAATCGTTAAAAACACCATAGGTGGCGTAATTAAGGCAGCAACCATTTGACCGATAGCAAAAAACAGATATGTGCCGTAACTTCTTTTTTCTTCTTCACTTAGGAGAACTCTGCAGAGAAAATTAAAGGGGAAGCCAAGGTTCTTAGCTTTTCTTGTAAACTCATTTGCTAACATAATAAAACAAAACCCATAGAAAAAGAAAAATAGGAGATAATAAAACCAACCTAACGAAAATAAAACTGCTCTAATACTATTTGGTTCTGTCATTATTGTTAAAAACAACAGAAACATGTTATTCTCATCTGGAATCATCCCGCTAATTGAACCGGATACATCTTTCACAATAATTACTCCCAAATACCAAACGAAAAGTAAACCAATAAAAATAAGAACATGAGGGATTTTTCGATAAATATCTCCTCTTAATTTACTTCTCTTATTTGTTTTTTCCTCTAACGCGCTCCAAAACTTCGATAAATCCTTGTTTTTAAAAATTTTTTTGTATGAAAATAGCAAGACTGATGAGATCAAGATTATCGCTCCAATTATAAGTAAAGGAAGTCCAAAAGAAAGAGAAAAAATTGGAATCGTAGAGAAATATAGAGTTGCATCTTGAAACATTAACAATACAACAATTATAATAATTAAAAAAGTTAAAAATAAAGCGCTAAACCCTAAAAAATTGTTAAGCACTTCTTTTTTATATGAAAAATGCATATAGCTAAATAAAACAATGAAATATGAAAATAACATTAATAGAAACCAATATAAAAACTCTGTCACGTCTATTTCAAATTTAATAAATTAATTCCTTATATTAATGATAGTGGTTTTATTCTATAAATAAACTATTTTACAATTGCAATTATGAAAAGAATCATATTAGCATCAAAATCTATTGATCGATCAAATATACTTAATAGGCTGAATATTTCTTTTGAAATTCTCAGCACAGACATTAACGAGAGCGACTACAAGGATCAATATTCTGACCCAATCGATTTGGTCAAAGAATTAGCTAAGGCGAAAGCATTGAAAGCAAAAGAACTACTAAAAGGCGAAGAGATAGGAACAATTATCATTGCTGCTGATACAATCGTGGAACTTAATGGTAAAATCATTGGAAAAGCCGAAAATGAAATGGATGCATTTCAAATGTTAAAATCTCTAGCCAATCGCTCTCATAACCTCATAACAGGTATAGCTTTAACAGATGTAGATGATCCTAAAATTGTAGTTGATTATGATATTACCGTTGTTACATTTTTGGATTTATCTGATGATGACATTCGGAACTATATTAAAATTGAAGAATGGAAAGGTAGAGCCGGTGCTTATTCCATTAGGGATAGAGCTAGTTTATTCATTAAAGAAATTCGAGGGTCTCCTTCAAATGTAATAGGTTTGCCTATGCAAAAGATATTTAAAATTCTAAAAACAGAATTTAATTTAAATTTATTTGAGAATTAAATTTGAATATAATAGTAATGAAGCTCGAATTTCTATGATTCTAATTTTTCTTTCCGAAGTTTTAACTTTTCATAAAAATTTAACATTTTTTCGAGCTTGCTAACCATTTTTTCATAGTAATCGTGATCAGCGTGTTGTTTTATAGCCAGATTTCTAGCTAAAGATAGATTTTCTTTATATCTTAGTATTTTTTCCTCAATCACATAGTTTTTTGAAATCCTTTGTAATTAATAATTAAGGAATATCTGGATAATACTTCTGAAATTCTGAACTTAATAAGATATAGAATTAATATCAAAACCATTAATGAAAAATATCATTAGAAATTACATAACTGATATTTCTGAAATGAAAATTTTAAATGCTTTTATAGGTTAGTTTCTTAATACAATTAACAAAACTAAGTTACTTAATAAAGTGATTAAATATGGGTAAACATTACAAAAACGAACAAATAATGAAATTCTTGACGATAATTGGGGCTCTAGTAGGATTAGCAACACTCATCCTTAGATTAGCGGGACTCCCGAATTATGGATATGTCGATCCCTTTTTAGGGTTAGGGTTAGTTCTTGATTTTATTGTCGGATTAGTTATTGTTGTTTTAACATTTTTAGTAGCTTTAAAACCAGATAGACCACTTCCGTTTCATTGGTTAGTTCTATTTATCTTAGGTATTTTGCTCGTTATTTTTGGAGCGGGAATTTGGGCTTGCGTGTTAGTAATCATCGCAGCGTTAATAGGTTTGATTGAAGATTTATGATTCCAAACTAAACTCGAAAATCATATTTTTTTCTTTTTATTATTTTCTAACTAAACATTGACATTATTAAGGAAATATGAAACGATTTCTTCCGCCAAATTAATTTTACATACTTTTTGAAGCGCAGTAAATCCTGGAATCGAGTTCACTTCTAAAACTAGCAGACCACTTTCACTTTCTACAATATCTACACCCGCAATTTCGGTTTTTGTTATTTTGGCCGATTTAATTGCTAAATTTATTATCTCTTCTGTGAGTTCTATCGGTTCCATTGTTGCTCCTGAGTGTATATTTGTTTTCCAATTATCACTTACTCGATACATACCAGCTATCGCTTTATTGCCTAAAACTAATACTCTAATATCTCGATTGTTATGCTTGATAAACTCTTGTATATAAAAAACTTCATTTAATTGTCCTAGTGAATAAATTACATTTTCTGCAAAACCCCTATCATTAATTCTTGTAATTCCTATACCTTTTGAGCCATATAGCGGTTTAAGTATGACATCTCCACCAAATTCTTCAAAAGCCTCCAACGCATCGTTAGAATTTTCACATATTATTGTTTTTGGAGTAGGGATGCTATACCGATCCAAGTAAATCGATGTTAAAAACTTATCACTTGCAATCTCTAGTGATTCTCGAGAGTTTATTAATTTAAGACCATATTCCTCCATTGCATTCAGTAGATCCAGCCTAAAAAAGATCTTTTGAGTAGCAGCGGCTCCAAAACCTCTTACAAGAGCACCATATGGATCAAGTTTTTCAAATTGTTCTTGAAATTGCTTATTATCTATTTTAACTTTTACATTTGATGGAATGAAATATTTTACTTCATATCCTCGTTTTTTAAACTCCACAGATAACACCTGAACTTCGGGATCGTTAGGATTTGGAGTTATTATCATAGAACGCATTTTTTCCACTCGTATTAGAAATTACTTAATTCAACAGACACATAATAAATAAATTTAAGTTCTTAAAAATATATATGGAGAATTAGATGGATTCTTATAATAAGGAAAAAGAAACGGAGAAATTAACAAACATCCTTTCAGTAGTTCAGAATCTTTACTACAAAAAAAAAGAGCAACTAGAAGATTTAAAGCTAGAGATCTCTGATTTGCAATCTGTTTTAAACCAAATAAACTCTGTTATATCAAATAAGTCGTTTTCCAGCGCAGATGAGCTATATTCAAAGTTACAATCCTTAGAAAAAAAATCAGTAGACGACTATTTCAAAGAAGAAATTTCAGAAGAAGCATTTAAAGGAACTAATATAAAAAGAAAAATCTTCTCAAATCAAAACCAGAAGGAAGAAGATTTATTGTGCGTACTTAATCTCTACGATTTTAAAAGGGTAGAAATTAAATTCATTGATCCTGAAAAAAGAGCTATTCAAGAAACTTCAGAAAGGTTTATTAATGTTTTTCTTAAAGGAGCATTAATCAAAATAAAAGAAAATAATCCTAATTTGAGCATCAGTTATCGATTTAAGAATACTGATAAAATCGAATATATTACTATTTCTAATTTAAGCTCTATCGAAGATTACGATTTAATAACCGCAAAAATGCGAGAATTATTAGCTCGTGAAAAGTAATCCCCTTATACACTGCGGATAAGGTAAAGTTTGAATAATATGTATTATATAAAGATATTATATTGATTAATTAAAATACAAAGAATTAATTATACAAATTTTCATATTATTTTTAATTACTAATCTAGAGCGTAAAAACAATGGCTAAGAAAAAGAAAATTTTAATGATGCCTGTAATTCATTCGAAATTTAACGACAAAGACTTGGAAGATTTGCTCATTAATAAATCGAGAAATCTTTTAACAAAAAAAAAGGGAATCGCCCCCTCCTTCATCTTTCTCTCTGGAAGTTTTTTCGATGTAAAAGGGTTTGTTTACACTGGACTTCGAGCGTGGAGAGGAGCCGTAAAACCATCACATACCGACATGGGTAGAAGACCCTTACTGGAAGCTACATTTGCATCTCTTTCAGTTTATCTAAGTTCATTGCTTGCGCTTCAATCAGATTTTTACTTTGCCTATGATGAAATAAAAGAGATATTATTGGAAAAAAAAAGAGAAGATCTATGGGCGATCGTTTCAGAAAAACTTCCATTTATTTCATTACCACCAAAAGAAATGTATGGAAGCCAAGCGTCTCCAATATCTCCCTATTTTGTGATCGAACAAGACGATGAACTAATTTTAGGAGAAATATATCCATCAGCGTATTTAACAAAAGTCATCTCATCGATTAAAACGAGATTTTTTGTGTTCTTTCAATATTTAGGCTATTCCGCTTTCGGATTTTTCGATTCTTTACCTGAACGTACAAAGTTTGGATTTGAAGAAAAAGCGAGAGAATTTGAAGGAGAACCAACCTCAGAAAATCTTCAAAAATATGCTAATCATGCTAAAAACTTAAAGGAAGTACTGATTGCACTCATTGAAGCTCATAACAACGCTTATCTCGGACAATACTTAATTGAAGATTATGAACTATTATTAAATAAATTACTAGAATCGGAGGAGCTCTAAAATGGTGAACATTGGATTACTTGGCGATATTAGCGCCGGTAAAACTAGTATCCTTCGGCTTTTTGTAAGATACTTAAAAGTTGGCGATATTGAACGAGTAAAAGGCGGACAAAAATGCACTGTTGTAAAGACTGATTTCTCAGGAGAGGCAACTGTTCCCGGAGGAGATAAAGAAGATCGCCTTAACCAAAAAGAAACTAAAACAATTCATCCTAATCGTGTGGTATTTAGAGAAGATAAATCCGGAAGAGCCCATACTATCTTCGCACCAGGAGGAGATAGAAAGAGAGCGGTAGTGAAAATGGGAATTATTACAATATCCCGAATAGCAACTCAAATTGTAGCCGTATTCTCTTTAGATCGCGAATTAGAACGGCAATTCGAATTCTTCAACGATGTTCGCTTTTTCCCTGATAAAATTTACGTGTGTATAAATAAAATTGATTTAGTAGAAGGAGATAGAGATAAAAAGATAGAAGAAGTTAAAAAGACAATAGAATCCTTTTTTAATCAGAGGAAAATTTCTGTTATCGAACACTTTATAACCTGCGGTGAAACTATTAAAGAATTTGCTGAAGTTGAGGAATACAATAATCGTGTTGCTGAAATGATATTAGGAATAACCATACCTCGTTAAATTATCTAAACCTAAAAAATTTTATATCTCTTATTCTTTTAATTTTAAAGCTAACCTTACAAAAAGTTTCTGCAAATCAAGTTTGTAGCCAATAAGAGGAGTTAATCGGATAGTAGTAGTTTTTTTATCTATCTCTAAAAATCCTTCTTTTTCTAATATTTTTATATCATCATTAACATCCTTTTTATTTCTTAATGTCCTAATTTCCTGTATTGAGGAATACCCTGAATTTTTAAGGCAAGAAGTTAAAACGCATAATAGAGTTGCTGATAAACTCGGTCTGCCTTCAAAGGGATTAGCTGAAATTAATTCCGTTAGTTCATTATCGTAACTTATGAACCAATGTGAATTTAACGAATTGAATTTTATTTGAAGTCCCAATGGCTCGAGATATTTCGATAAACCCGTTAATAGGTCTTGGAAGTAAACTGATTTATTTTTATTCTTAACATTTAATGACTTCAAAATCTCTTTTTTGGTTGCTCCTATTTGATGGATGCTTTTCTTTCTACTTAACACGTACATTAAAATCGAAATTTCGTTCATTTATTAGATAACCTCATATATATAGAGTATTTGTATTTTTTTCATATTTAATCCTATTTAATTGTAAAAGATGCAAAAGGAATACGAATTGTTCATAAATCCCTATTTGATCCAACTCATTATCGAACACATCTTCAAAAAAGCAAGGGAGTTTTTTTTTAATTTTATCATAAAATGCACTAATTTTTTCAGTAAATTTATACTTTGGAACCTCTATTAAAAATTGTTCGTTAGTTTCCTCTTTATTCAAGTGTTCAATTGTAAAATGAGTTGTCCTTTCTTTGACATAACGATTAGAAGCGTAATCTAAAAATTTCATAGAAATTGGTTCGAAATGAAATGTTTTTTTCCAACAACCGCTAAAAAGGTTAGATATTTGGTCATCGTTGGGGTGAGTTTTCAAAAAATCTTCAAACCTCTTTTCAATATCTAACGAACTTAACAAATTCTTTAACTCTTCAAATTTTTGGTTGAGCAATTCAACCGCATTTTTATAGCTATGCGAATAATTTTCGATGTTATATATGCTAATTGAGTTTTTAATTTCGCTAAAAATAGGATTAAGTTGTAATTCTAATAAGTTAATCTTACCTGAGAGGACACCATCTTTTATAAGTGCGATCCTTTTATTAATTTTTTCTGATAAATCTAATTCCTCCACTTTCACCCTTCCTTAACGATTTTAGGATTAAAAATAGTCGACACTTCCTTTTTTCCTACTCTAGCAACTCCGATTAACTTGTCTGCAAGTAGATATAGTGCGTTTGATGATCTTGGTAAGAATAATAGCATTTGAATAGAATTATTCTCAAGAGTTGATTTTATCATCATGTATGAGGCTTCTGAATTCCTATCGTCTAAAAACATCCCAGCTTCGTCAAGCATTACAATAGGAGAACTTTTAATCTCTAAAAGTGATAAAATTAAACCAATAGATATCATAGATATCTGACCACCGCTTAAAGCTTTGCATGATTTTAACTGATCCTTAGAAATCGCTGCTTTAATATCTATTCCTAAATCTTCAAATTTCCCTATTAACTCAAGCGTACAATAGGCTTTAATATCTGTAGACTTAAATTTATCATTGATTCTCGAATTTAATTCTTTTAATACTAAGTGAAATTTGTCGAAATAAGTGTCTTCCAATTTATTTTCGGTCTTAATAGCCGCTTTTATATCTATTTCTATTTCTCTCTGATTTTTTGTAATTTCTTTTAAACCCTTTAGAACTTGCTCTTTTTCAACCAAGATACCATCATCAATATCAAAGTATTTCAAGAGATCTTTGTCGATGTTCAATATATCTTGATTTATGTCTTGAATAGGTCGAAGTGTTATTACTTCTTCTTCAATTAACGGACCAATTTCAGTTATAACACGCTTTAAGTCATCTTTTTTGATCCCTAATTCGCGTAAAATTGAAGCCTGCTTAAAAAGCTCTTGTTCTAATCTTAAATTTAGTTGAATGTAAGATTTATCTATTTCCTTTTTTTCAATTAGGGTTAGTCTTTTGCTTTCTTTTAACTCTGAGATGACATTGTTAACATTTAACAAATCTTCTTCAAGGTCCTCTAATTCTCTATAAATTCTAAATGCCTTTTTATCTGACTTTTGGAACACATCTTTTTTTGAATTATAGTTATCTTCGGATGACTTTAAATCGCTGGTATAATAATTTATTTTCTCATTGATCTCTTTAAGAGATTCTAGATTTTCATTAAGTTTTTCTTCCCATTTTTTTAATTCGTCGTTGTAATTATTTAGTTCGCTGGGTATTTCCTTAATTCTTTTGTTCCAATCGAAGAATTCTGGGTCTTTCTGAGATTCTAAATCGTTGAGCTTTCTGGACACTTCGCTTAGCTTGTCATTAAATTCTTTATTGTCTTGCTCTAAAGAGTAAATCAAGTTATATTGATGATTCTTCTTAGTAGTTAACCTTTCTTTTTGTTTAAAATTGAATAAAAGATCGATAAACGATTCTTTTTTTCTGAGAATATCATTTTGGTTCTTATCTAGTTTAGTTAGTTCTACTTTTAATTCTAAAATTTTGTTGTTTAACGATTTGATTTCTTTCTCCAAGAAATTTGATTGCTCTTTTTGCGTTCCTGTGCTCAACAATCCTTTTAACCTTTTTACATGAGGACTTTCATAGGCATATCTATAAGATATAATTTGTTTTCCTTGTAATGTCACACATTTTCCCTTAAAACCACTAGTTCTGTAAATTTCTTTAGCAGACTGGTATTCATCGACTACAATGCAGTTTTTGATTATTGAATAAATAACTTTTTGAACATCAGAGTCTCCGTTTACAATTTCAACCAATTCGACTAAATATCCAATTACTCCATTCGCAACAATTTTTGGATATGTAGTAATGCTGTTTTTTTTTGGAATGTAAATGTTGCAATAAGCGTTATATTTCTTTTTTAACCTCTCCATTAAGTTTAGTATATCCCAATCACTCGCAATAAAGCTATTTAGTAATCTTTCTCCAAACACAGATTCAATTGCGTAGCTTAGCTTGTCATCATATTTTAAGTATTCAATTATAGGCCCTTTAACCCTATCGGATAATTCTCGTTTTTTAATTTCTTCTTTGAGAATGTTTATATTAGGTGATAGTACAATTTTTCGTTCTCTTAACGCAGTTTGAATTCGTTTAAATTCTCTTATTTTTTTTGACTTATCGTATTCTATTCTTTCAATTTCAGCTCCAAATTTTAATAATTCCACTGTTATTTCTTTAAGATTTATATCTAGCTGTTTTAATAGATCCTCTGTAGGATTTTCTAAAAACCATTTGTTTTTAGACAATTTGTGGTCAATATCCTTCAAACTCTGAAATATATCGTTAATATCTTTTTTAACATCTTCAATGTTATTTTCGTTTTCTTGAATGGTTCTTAGAATAGTTTCCCTCTGCTGCGATAATTTGTTGTACTTTTCTAAAAAGATCTCATTCTCTTTAATTTTCCTTGTTAAATCACTTTGTTCCTTGATAATACCATCAATTTCGTTTTTAATAAAACCCGT
>JAUWZR010000169.1 GCA_030615235.1 Promethearchaeota archaeon | reverse complement strand
CAAAAACAAGTGTTAAATTTATAATTTTTTATTTAACTTTTTTAATATGTAAAATAATTAATGAGCTTCAATTCCAAGCATTTCTGGATGATCTTGGAAATATTTTACGCCTTCTTTTATGATATCCACAACAGATCTAACTGGTTTCCAACCAGTTTCATTATAAATTTTCTCATTCTTACCGATTAATAAAGGTACTTCACTTGGCCGCATCCGTTTCTTGTCGATAAATACACCTGTATCTAGGTTGTAAATATTTTTCGCTAATTTTACATAATCAGCAATAGTTATCCCCATCCCTGAGCATACATTAAAAGGGTCTCCAAATTTCTTTTTCTCACTCAACAATATGTATGCATTTACAGTATCTTTAACGTGAGTAAAATCTCTTATTGCGTTGGGATTTCCAATAATTATTTTATTCCTTTTATTCGCTAAAATCTCTACAATTTGTCGGTGAATGACACTCGTGACAAATTGAATACCGCGCCTTGGACCTTCATGGTTAAAACCTCGTGTTATTATACTTGGAACAGCATAAGATTTATGATATAACAACGCAATTTGTTCTGTTGCGCATTTTGTAATTCCATACACACTTCTAGGCCTAAAAGGATTCTTTTTGATATCCTCAGTTACGGGTACTTCATTTGGATCAACTAATCCGTATTGTTCGCTACTACAAGCTACTTGAATGCTTTCTAAACCCTGATTAAATCTTTTTGTGGCCTCAAAGATTTTTAATGTACCAATGATATTATTATGAGAGACTCTTACTGGTTCTCTAAAGGAAGTAGGGACAAAAGACTCAGCTGCTAGATGAAATACAGCATTAGGTTTAATTTCTTCAAAAATTTCTAAAATTCTCTCAGCGCTTGTTATATCTGCTTCATGTAATATGATATGCCCTCTTAAGTGTTCAATGTTTTCATGCATCGGAACGGCATGACGACGAATGGTTCCATGAACCTCACAGCCTAAATCTAATAATTGCTCTGCTAAATGGCTTCCTGCAAAACCACTAATGCCGGTAATTAAAACTCGTTTTTGTTCCCAAAAATTTTTATCAGGTAAAGTGGTTTTTCGATTTTTAAATTCATCTAGATAATCATTAATTTTTTCAGGTTCAATAATAAAACCTTGATTCTCAAGTTCTATAACCCGAGGATTTTTCTTAATTACTGTATCAAGGGGAATAAGATCATCCATAATATAAGTTACTATTAATTAATGATTAGTTTTTAACTTAATTATTAATAAAGTAGGAATTTTTTTAAGTGATTTTTTTTTAATTTGAACTAAAAATATGTTAATGCTATGTTAAAAATAAGAACTTTATAAAAGTATTGTGATTAAAATTTTCTGTATGGTCTAGAGCTATTAACTAAATGATTAAAATATCTCCTAAAATCTCAGATAAAAAATTTAGTATAAATAGCTTCTTTAATAGAATTTAATCTTTAAATAATTTAATAATCTTTCAGTAGAATTTCTATCCCGAAACTTATTAAATATATCTCTGATTAGATTTCTTCTTTCTTTGAATTCTTTTTCAATTGTAGATATATTTTTTAAAGCATTTATTAAATCATCTGCATTAAAGAATATAGGCCCTGGAGCAATATCTTCTAGCTTATAACACAACCCTACTTCACGTAAATATTCTTGAAGGTCATAAGGATATAAAAGTATTGGTTTATTTAATAAAGAGAAATCCAACATAGTGGAAGAATAATCTGTTATGAGAATGTCAGTAATCAAGTAGAGTTCTTCAATATTTGCTTCTTTTGATATAACTCTAATGTTCTTATAACCTTTAAAATTAATATTTTTTACAAACATATGAGCTTTTATAAGAAGAAGAGAATTAGTTTGTTCAAGAAGGTTATTTAATTTCTTTAATTGTTCATGGTTAAAAGGAAAATCTAATGAAAAACTTTCTCTATAAGTTGGGCAATATAAAATTATTTGATTAAAACTATCTGAAATTTTATAGGATTTTTTTAATTTTAATATAAAGTTCTTGTCTTTATCAAAAAGGTAATCTAATTTTGGATAACCAACAGCTAAAATTTTCTTTGGAGATAATTTAAAAGCCTCACTCAAAATTTTATGTTCTCGTTTATTTCTTGTTGGTGTTAATAAATAATCGACATATTCATCATATTTCAATTTAATATGAAAAATTTCTGCCCATTTACTATATATATAAGAATTTCCTATGTATCGATTAATTATTTTAATTGGAGTACCATGCCAAGTTAAAATAATGAGGGTATCTGCAGAAAATTCTATTGGTAGAATATCAACATATCCATGGGTTATAAATATAAATTTAGCTTTTCTTAATAGACGAATCGCCTCTAAATCATAGGAATACACGGCTTGATATCCCTTTTTTCGTATTTTATTTAATACTTCATGTGATTTTGTGATCCAAACTACTTTATAATCTGAATATTTGTTTAGAAATTCAAATAAATATTTTGTATTGCCTAAATATGCACCGCCTCCATAACCTCCCAATACAATTAAATTATCAACTACATTACTCTTAAAGAATTTTGAAACTTTTTGTAAAAAGAAGGGAAAGATTATTGTTCTTATAAATTCATAAATTTGATTTTGCTTTAAAAAATCATATTTATTCAATATTCTAAGTAAGAAATTTATATTCATCTTATATTTTTCCTTTTATTTATAAATTAATTGGATTTATTTTCCAATATTTAGTGATAGATTTTTTTTTCTTCCAAATATAATCAATTTTATAATTTATTTCTGAAATCGATTTTTTATATTTAGATACATCTTCATCCCATACTTCAATTATTATTGTTGGGCTATATTTACGAATGAAATCTTCAGCTCCTTTTAAAACTTTAATTTCGTATCCTTCTACATCTATTAGAAGTAAAGGTGTATTTTTAATTTTTAATTTAAGATCATCTAATTTATGAATAGTAACTTCAATCTCTTTACTCGAACTTGAGGGGGATAAACTACTGCTTGTTAATGTATTCTGATCTAAAAAAAACTTTGTCGGTCCTGTAGAATTGCCTAACGCAATATTCTGAATTTTAATTTTTTTTGCGAAATTTGGATTAATTTTTAGAACTTTATTTATAATCTTAAAATGAATTGGTACTGGCTCAAATCCGTATATAAAATCAAATTGCGGATTAATAGCTGAAAAAAATAAAAATTCTCCGTAAGCAGCTCCAATATTAATAAAAGTATTATATTCTTTTGTTGTTTTAATATATTTTACAATATCAGGTTCGTTATATTCATTATAGTAAAGAAAGATTTTCTTATCTATTAATGGAATATTAATCCCAGACTTAGTTTTAAATATTTTATTCTGATTTAGCTTTTTAAGTTTTAAGCTAAAGAGCATATATAATAAACTTGACTTTAAACCCATAGATTTTATTAATTTTGGAACAAGATTTAAAGCATCATTGATTTTTTTTTTCATTTTTCTCCTAGAACACTTTTATAGAATTGAAATTCCTTTTCAGTAATAGAATCAAGAGAGCAATTGTCTAAAATGAATTTTCTTGCGTTTTTACTAATTTTATCTCTTAACTCCTGATCTTTGTATACTTCCAATATCGCGCTTTTTATTGATTCCGGATTTGTAGCGCATAAAAATCCATTTATTCCATGCCTAATTATATTATTTATCCCCAATACATCTGTTCCGATGCAGGCAACTTCACAGCTCATAGCTTCTAGCAAAGTTTTTGGATTGCCTTCGTAATAGGAGGGTAATATATAAATTTGATATTGATTAATGATTTCTGGAAGTTTATTATTTGGATAAACACCAAGAAAATTTACTTTAACTCCTAAATTTTTAGATTCATTTTTTAATTTATTTTCTAAGGGGCCTTTTCCAATAATATCTAAAGAAAAATTATTCAAACCTCTAAAAGCTTTAATTAAATTAAATAAATTTTTCTCTTCTGTTAATCTACCGATAAATAGAACAGTTTTATCTTTTTTAGCTATGCCCAAATTTTTAAAAAGATCAGTATTTATAAAATTGTAGAACAACTTTATTTTTTCTTTCTTATTCTCCAATCTGAATGTTTTAATTATAAAATGTATGTCTCGCTTGTTTGTCAATATAATTCCATCGGCGAGCTTATAAGAAATAAATTCTATCATATACATCCAGATATATCTTAATACATATTTTATGTAGTTCTTATTTTCCTTTATTTTATAATTTGATATGTGAGTTCTAAGCCACTCCCAACCACATCGGACGATTAACTTCTTTCTAAATAATAATTTAGCTATACATACAATTAAATTACCTTGCATCTGATTTGTTTTAATTATATCAATTCTGCTAAATAGGTGTTTTAATCGTATTGGTAAGATTAAAGACTTCAAAAATTTAAAATGTGAAATTTTTGATGTTATATACTTCTTAACAGGAATTACTTTGATTTCACCCAAAATAGGAGTATAATTGAGATCCTTAAGATCTCCGTAGGTTAATAGAGAATAATTCACATTTCTCTGTGAAAGTCTCTTATATAATTCAAGTTCTCTATAAATTATTCCAGAGGTGAACCATTGCTCTAAAGATACGCCATAAGTAAAAGTAATTAATATTCTCATGACTTTAAAAGACAAATAGTTTAGTTTGTAAATCCATAACTAGAATAATTTTCCATAATTTAAGGATTTTTTAAAATTTCACTCTGCTATCATATTTTTCAATTCTTTTTAAGAATATTTTAAATTTGAAATTCCTTTTTTCTATTAAATGAAAAAAAAAGTATTATTTTTTATCCCATTTTTAAAAGCAAGAGCAGGGGGTTTTCCAAAAGTCGCATCAACCCTTACAATAAAATTCGCTAATAAGTATGATGTTTCTATTATTACTCTTTTTCATTATCAGGAGCGTTCTCCTATTAAAGGCAAACATTTTACGCTTGCAGTAAAAAATTATTATACTGGGGCAATAACTAAACTTAATTATCTTCAGAAATTGATTAAATCTATTTCTCCCGATATTATTATATCATTTATGACTTATACAAGTTTTTGGATTATCCCAATAATGTATTTATTTAAAATTGATATCCCTTTAATTATCAGTATTAATGCTAATCCAGATTCACAATATAAGAAAAAAATTTATTTCAAATATCTTATGAAATTCTTATTTCCGTTAAAAAAAGTTACGGCTATTGTACCCGTTTCCAAAGAACTTAAAACATTATTGGCTCAAAAATATCGGATAAGTAAGCTAAAGATTTTACCAATCTATATTGGCGTTAACATTGAAAAAATCAAACAGATGGCATTAGAAAAAATTGATAACTATGAAAAGGTATTCAATAATCCTAATATTATTAAATTCATTACTTTAGGAAGGTTATCGGGTGAAAAAGGACATAAATATCTTATTAAAGCATTTACTAAAGTGCTTAAAGAAATTCCAAATTCAAAATTGTTTATTATAGGTGAGGGAAAAGCAAGATTCCAAATAGAAAAAATGATTCAAGAGAGAAATTTAACCAATTCTGTTACTCTTATGGGGTTTTTACATAATCCTTATAATTACATCTCAAGATCAGATATATTTGTGCTCCCTTCACTTAGTGAAGGACTACCTTATGTGTTAATCGAAGCTTTAATCTGTAAAATTCCAATAGTATCTACAAATTGTGAAACAGGCCCAAAAGAGATTCTAGAAAATGGA
>JAUWZR010000246.1 GCA_030615235.1 Promethearchaeota archaeon | reverse complement strand
GGAAGAATTCCCTCTACAGAAGTAAAAATGCATTTAGCAGTTTATAAAGATAGACCAAAAGTAAAATGTGTCATCCACAATCACTCTTCTTATGTTTCCATGCTTTCTATTCTTAGAAAAAACATTCCAATTATTATGGAACAACAATTAATTTTTCTTGGTGGATTAATTCAATGTACTGAGATTACAGAAGCTCATACAGAGGAAATGGGACTTAGTGCTTTAAAAGCATTAGGAAGAAATAACGCTGCTATATTAGCAAATCATGGAGCTATAATATGTGGCAAGTCGTTAGATCACGCAGTTCGTTTTTCTGTGATCCTTGAAAAATTAGCAAAAGTGTATTGGGGAGCATTACAAATTAGAGAACCTCATATCATCCCTCAAGAAAATCTTGAAGAACACGAAAAAATGTTCAATAGCTTATTTGCTTGCTATCCAAAAAGACTAAGAGTTAAACAAAAAATGAGGCGGGGTTGAATGAGGTTAGGTATTAGTTCACTGGGGAATATTATAGAATGTGCGTTTAATAATAAATTTCCTAATATTTCTAGTATGCTTTACCATTCTACAGAAGAATGTTTTAAATCTGCGGAAGATAATGGGATTGACATTGTAGAAATAGTTGTTGATCCTCAGGATATGTTTATAGGTGAGATGAAACAAGAGTATCTTGATCTTTTTAAATCGTATTCAATGGTTAAGCAAGTTCATGGACCATTTATAGATATTAACTTATGCTCTCACAATAAAGTAATCTCTCAAGCCTCATTAGATGCGTATCTTGAAACTGCTCAATTTTGCAGTGAATTTAAAGCCAAAATATTAACTATACATCCAGGTTTGGCTAATTTTATGCTGGAATCTCTTAGAGATTATAATAGAATCCAATTAGCTAGAGCAATTAATAATATATTAGACCTGACAAAAAATCTTGATATATCGATTTGCTTAGAAAATATGCCCAAAAATACACATATAATGTTAGACCAGGATAACATTACAGAAAATTTGAATTCTATTAATAGAAGAGAATTATTCCTCACATATGACACTAGCCACTTTTATACCAATAATGGAGATGTGAATTTGCTTTGGGAAAGGTATCACAAAATTATTAAAAATGTACACCTTGTCGAAAACTTTACAACCGAATCAGATACTCATCCAAACCTGGGTTCTGGGAAAGTTAACTTTAAAGGGATTCTAGAAACTATAAGAAATTATCAATATAAAGGGGCTTTAATTATTGAGTTATCCTCTAATGAGGATTTAGACAATAGTATTGACTATATTTATAAGTTATTATGAAATAGTTTGACTATTATTACTACACTTATTTAAGAACCATTTTTATATTCTATATAATGAAAATTATATCCCTCCAAGTTAGCGAAGACTTGCTAGATAGGTTTGAAAAAATTCGAAAACAGAGCGGGTTTAGTTCAAAAAGTGAAGCTTTAAGAGATTCAATCTTGAAATTCATTGAAATTCATGAAAGTTTCGAAAATTTAGAAGGATACAGAATCATGACTATTAACCTCGTATATCCTGTTAAGGAATCTATTGCTGATGAAATTTCTGAGCTATATTATAAATTTCACACTATAATAAAGGCTGTAAGCGATTGGAGAATTGCCGAGAAAAAAATCGAAACGGTTTTAGTAGTAGGAGAATTTGGATTTATTAAAGATCTTTTTTCATCAATTTCCAAGATTAGAGATGTGAGTAGTTCAATCCATGAAATAATATTAGATTAATTGATACTCTTTTAATCGAATCGAAGTGAATAATCTACGAATTCAGTGGGCTTTTGAGTAAGAACGCTCGTACTTATCACATCAGGCTCTGAAAATAGATAGTCAAAAATATTTTCTTGAGTAATATTCCCAGAAACTTCTATAATGGCTTGATTACGTAATTTCTCTTGTTTTAATAAGTTTATAGCGTCCTGAACTTTATCAGGATTCATGTTATCCAGCATAATTATATCTGCTTTGTTTTTAACGGCAATTAGGACATCGTTTATATTTTCTACCTCGATTTCTATTTTTTTTGTGAAACTAACTCGAGATCTGACATCATTGAGAAGTTTTACGATGTCCCCTTTGTAAAATTTTAAATGAGTTGATTTTAAAAGCACCATATCGTCTAAACTAAAGCGGTGTGTGTCCCCTTTCCCGATTTCTACTGCTTTTTTTTCAAACAATCGTAATCCGGGCAGAGTTTTCCTTGTACAAGCTATTTTAACATTTTTTCCTGAATCCTCAATTATTTTAACAAATTTTCGAGTAGTTGTAGTTATCGCGCTCATATGACTCAGAAGGTTTAGTCCTACTCTTTCACCTAACAAGATATCTTTAGTTTTTCCGTGCAATTCTGCTATGATATCTCCATTTTGGATTTGATCACCATCTTCTTTCTTGAATGTAATGTCAACCTTTAGAATTTGAAATAATATCTCCAATTCATCTAATCCAGATATATAGCCATCATTTTTAGCTATAATTTTGGCTTGTGAGATAGATTTTATAGGAATTGATTTTGAACTAATGTCAACAAATGAAGTGTCTTCAATTAAGAACGCCTTTAGTTTTTCTTTGATTAAAATACGATTATAACTCATTTTCTCTAAAGAATTTTGATAGTATTATTATTATAGATTAAAACCTAATTAAAATTATGCATAGCGTTGAAAAATTGTTTATACTTAATAATGAAATTAAACTTGAAGCAGAAGTTTTTCAGATAAAGAAAGAAGCACCGAGTTGTATAACATTGATGTGCCATCCTCATCCTCAATTTTTTGGGATTAAAATCCCATGAAAGGGAAAATATGGCGGGGACATGTATAATAATGTTGTATCGGGTATTTTTAATTTGTTTGTTAAAAATGATATATCATGTATGCGCTTCAATTTTAGGGGAGTTGGTAATTCAACAGGGAAGCATACAAGTGATAAAAGCGAATTAAGCGATGTTAAGGCTTGTATTGATCATTTAACGAAGAGTTTATATTTTGATCGAATATTTTTATGCGGGTACTCCTACGGTGCAGCTATAGGATGCTCTACTATCAATTATTCCGAGAAAATAATCGGATATTGTGCAATTTCTTTTCCTTGGGACTTTATGAGCGTCCAATATAAAGAGTTTTCTCAATCGAAAAAACCAAAATTATTCATTCAAGGGGATATGGATACAGTAGCCCCTTATGAAAATTTTATGAAACACTATAATTATTATTCAGAGCCAAAAAAATTCAAGATTATAGAAGGTGCTGATCATTTTTATCAAAATTTTGAAGAGGCGATTAGCAGAGAAGTATTGAACTTTTATGATTCCATAGCTCAAATTCCAATTTCATAACATCTCTGATTATAAGAAATGAATAGATAGAATTTTCTAATTCAATAATGATAAGGAGCGAAAAGATTCAGTTTATCTAAATTGTAGACAGTTTTTCTAAATCGGGAGTTGCGTTATCAACAGCCCAATCTAGTAATTGATCGTAATAGGATTCAATTTCGTATGATTCGGGACTATTGGATAAAACTGCTAATATAAATTGGGTTTTTTGATTAGGCATAATAATATTTCT
>JAUWZR010000277.1 GCA_030615235.1 Promethearchaeota archaeon | reverse complement strand
AAATAAACGACTTGAAAAACGAATTTGAAAATATTAAGGGGACCGTCTCTAAAAATTTACAAAAATTACGCTTAGGAGTTATCCAACAAACTGTAGACCAAGTAATCGATAAAGTAATGAATGCAAAAATAAAAGATATTTCTGATAACGTAAATATTCAATTGAGCGTAAGCCAAGTCGCTTTTACAGATGAATTGAAAAAAGTAGCTCAAGGTGTGGACTCAGAACTAATTACAAAATTAAAAGAGTCTTTAAAAAGTGCTCTTAAAAATATCGATGGTCTGAGTTCAAAAGCTCAAGAGGATAAGGAAAAAATATATTCTGATATAGCTGAGAATTTTAATAAAGCCGTGAAAATGGCGGAAGAAAAAATTGAAGGAATCTCTGGAACCACTTTTGAGTCTTTAGGTACGTTAAAGAATGTATTTTCCGATCAAATTGTTGCCACATTAGATAACACGCTAGATGACATATTAAAGAAACTCGAAAGGTCAGAAAAGGTAACTAATGAATTCTGGCAACAAGCAAAAACCGGAAAGTCAATTACAATGAAAGATATCTGGTTCATAAGATCGCCTGAAGCGGCAAAAGCACATATGGACGACGAAATTTCAAAAGCCAAAATGAGAATTTTACTGGTAGCACCTCAAATTAGCGACATTAATATTAAAGCAATGATGGAGCGCCCCCAAAGAATAAACTTCAGAATTGCAGCCAGTATAGATTTTTCAAACCCAGAACATATTGCCATAATTGAACAATTAGATAAAATGGACAATGTAGATTACCGACATAGAGTATTACAAAACTTATGGGGAATTAATAGAGATTACGAAGAAGTAATAGTATGCGTTTTATCAAAAACAGAAGTACGAGGAGAAACGATCACAGAGATTGCTGGGATCGGGAGTATAATAGAAGAACACATTAAAATATTCGTTCCCATCTTAGAAGAATCTTGGATGAGTTCGAGAAAAGAAGTGATGCATTCTATTAAATCGAGTATAGATAAAGAGGTTTCAACACCCAAACCTCAATCATTCGTTGATACTAAAAAAGAAGAACAAAAAGAAAGAGCAAGATTAAAACCCGTAGTTCAAATCCCAAAAGTCATGACCCCACAAGAATCGGTAACTACTGAAAAATCTGCCGAAGGAGAATCTTTATTAACAAAACAGTTTAATTTAATCTTCGAAAATGTAGACTCTTTAATGGGTTTAGAACTGTCGTCCGCTCTCGAGAAGTTTCAAAGCGAGTTTATCAAGAATAAAGGTTACAACAGCGTTTTAAAGAACATACATAACACAAGTACTACACTGAAGAGTAAAACATATGTGCTCAGTCAACCGGAGAAAGACGACCTAAAACAAAAAATGAATTTTTGGAGAACTAAATTAGATCTTTAACTTTTTTTCCAATAACTTTTTTAATTACTTATTTTTTATTCTAAAGCCGCCCTACTTCGTTAGAAAAGCTAGAATATAGACTTATCATATTAAACAATATAATTATTATGCTATTTCTTCTTTTTTTTTGTATGGTAGAAAACTTCATCACCATCGAACCTGGAAAAATTAACGATTATATTTACCATATAGATGTTCGGGCTTATGGGGCGCCCAGAATGCTTTCTGTTTTTGTTGCCCAATTTGACGATTCAAGCGTGTTGATTGATTGTGGATCCTCTTTAGACACTAAGAAGCTTGTAAGGTTTTTAAAAAATTTAAATATCGATTTAGCTTCGTTCAAATATCTTACTACGAGCCATCATCACTTTGATCATAACGGTGGACTATGGCAGATTTACGATTTGATAAAAGAATATAATCCTGACGTAAAAATTATAACTAATAATAAAACTAAAGAATTGCTTAATGATTACGAAGAACATTTAGCTCGCGGAAGGAGAACATATGGAAATCTAACTGGCATTATGAAACCCATTGAAGTTAGCGCTTTCAAAATTATAACACCTAGTACCAACTTTAATAACAACCCAAATAAACTTGAATTTATAGAATCTTTTTCAATCGATGGTTCAGAAGTAAAATTTGGAATTTTGAGTACTCCTGGGCACACTCCTGATCATCAATGTCCATTATTTGTTAAAGATAACTCGATCGATTTTATTCACCTTGGAGAAAGTGTTGGAACGATTTATCATTCTTCAGAATTAGTAACTGTGCCGACATCTATGCCTACTTATTACAATCACAAAGAATATATGAAAACTCTCGAAAATCTTAAGATTTTGTCTCCAATTAAGGCAGGTTTTGGCCACTTCGGAGTTATAAACGGAAAAAACAACTTTCAAGAAATCCTGCTGGAACATGAAACTTTTATGAAGGAATTCAGAGAAGCAATTATTCAATTTTATAGCGAAAAACCTGAAACAAAGTATGTTCTAGAACAAATTATACCAATGTTAATCCCTCGAACCGATTTAGCAATTGAGGATAATCCCGTTTTTAACGGTATTGCGTTAGGCATAGTATATGGCATGATGATGGATTTAGGATATCGTAATGAATAATTGATTTGTTTTTCATAACATTCTAATTTATTATAAACATTCCTTCTTATGATGGAAGAAAGTAAATTCGATCCTTTTGATGTTTGTATTGTTGGCGCCAGTATTGCAGGAAATTACTTGGCTTATTTATTATCTAAATCAAATCTGAGGATTGCAGTTTTCGAAGACCATAAAGAGATCGGTTTACCATTTCAATGTGCTGGAATTATCTCACAAAAATTAAGCAAGTTAATTGAGTTACCTAAGGAAATCGTATTAAATAGAGTTAATAC
>JAUWZR010000006.1 GCA_030615235.1 Promethearchaeota archaeon | reverse complement strand
TATATTATTTTTTCTATTTTTAATTTGAATGTATTTAATTATATGATTGGAAGTTTTTAAATTTAAGAATTGATTTTTTCTTGAATCCGAGATTATTATCGAGTAATTAATGAAATTCCAAATATAGTGTATAATTTTCTTTTTACCTGAGAAAAATAGCTATTAAGGTGCTGATAATTTAAAAATTGTATACCCCGATTCTGTATTTTATTTTTTAATTGTAAATACAAGTGTAAGGTTTTATAATATCTTAGAAAAACTTTTTTGATATCCAGAATTAAAAAGAAATTGTTGAACATGAATGAATATATTGTCATTAAGGGTGCTAGAGAGAATAATTTAAAAAATATTGATGTAAAAATACCACGTAATAAGTTTGTGGTTGTGACTGGTATCAGTGGGAGCGGGAAAAGTTCATTAGTAATTAACACACTTTTCGCTGAAGGTCAAAGACGGTTTCTTGAGTCATTATCAAGTTATGCCCGACAATTTCTTGGAGAAATGGATAAACCCGACGTAGACTCAATCGAAGGACTCTCTCCTGCTATAGCCATCGAGCAGAAACCGTTATCAAAGAACCCAAGAAGTACTGTAGGAACGGTTACAGAAATATATGATTATTATAGGTTACTTTTCGCTAATATTGGACTTCCTCATTGCCCCAATTGTGGTAAAGAAATTACGCCCCAAACACCTCAGCAAATTATTCAACAAATTCTGCAAGGAATGGAAGTAAACCAAAAATTTATTATCAAAGCACCTATCATTCGCGATAGAAAAGGCGAATACAAAGACTTGTTAAACGATCTTAAAAAACAAGGCTATGTCAGAGTTGAAGTAGATGGTATTCAGTATACTTTAGATGAAGAAATTCCAATGGAAAAAAATGTAAAGCATCACATCAATGTAATTGTGGATAGGCTAGTCATGAAGGATGATATTAAAACTAGATTAGCCGATTCAATAGAAACTGCTCTTGAACTAACTGATGGAATCGTGTTTGTAGAAGTTCTTAACATTGGAGAACAAATTTATTCTGAACATTTAGCGTGTATAGATTGTGGTGTTTCTTTTCCGCCCATTGACCATAAAATGTTTTCTTTTAATATTCCTCACGGAAGTTGCAAATATTGCAGTGGTTTAGGAACAGTGATGGAATTTGACTATTCATTAGTTTTAGGATACGATTTGGACCTACCACTCCAAGACACTCCTATCAGAAATATCCCTGGATTTGGGTCGTTAACGGGGTACTTTTGGCAATCATTAAATCAAGTAGCTAACCACTATAAATTTGATACCCATAAAACTGCGATAAAGGATATTGATCCCAAGAAATTACATAAAGTTCTATTTGGAACAGAAGAGGAAGCAATCGAATTCCACTTTGAGAGTGAAAATAACGGTTACAATAATCAAAAGAAAGATATCAAGTCTTCCTCATATCATGTAGTAAGACCCTTCGAAGGAATTATTCCGATGCTACATAGAAGGTACATGGATACGCGATCCGAATGGGCTCGGGATACTTACGAAACTTTTATGAATCAAATAAGTTGTCCTCAATGCAAGGGGCAAAGGTTGAAACCTGAAAGTCTCTCAGTTCTAATTAACAATCTTAATATTACTGAATTATCAGATTTGGCGGTAAAAGATTCGTTGGAATTTTTCAAAGATTTGCTATTAGACGAGATCCAAAAAACGATTGTTAAAGATGTGCTAAAGGAGATACTAGATAGGTTATCTTTTTTAGAAAATGTTGGTTTAGATTACATTTCTTTAAGTAGAAGATCTCATACGCTATCTGTTGGCGAAGCTGAAAGAATAAGGTTAGCAACTCAGTTAGGTTCTAGCCTTGTTGGGGTGTTATATGTGTTAGACGAGCCTTCCGTTGGTTTACACCAAAGAGACATATCACGATTGATTGATATGTTGAAAAAATTAAGAGATTTGGGTAATACAGTTATTGTTGTAGAGCATGATGACCAGATCATGCGCAATGCTGATCATATAATTGATTTAGGCCCTTTAGCAGGAGAAAATGGGGGAGAGATTGTAGCAGAAGGTCCTTTAGAAACAATTTTGGAAGCTAAAACTTTAACTGGTCAATATTTATCTGGGAAGAAAAAAATAGATGTCCCTAAGAATAGACGAGAACCGAATAACGATTTTATTGAAATCATAGGTGCTCGAGAAAATAACCTAAAGAATATAAAAGTAAAAGTACCTTTAGGTATCTTTACGTGTATTACTGGAGTCTCGGGAGCTGGAAAGACTAGCTTAATAATTGATTGTTTATACAAGGGATTACATAACTTAATAAACACTCGCAGTTCCAGATTAATAGCTGGCGATTTTGACAAATTAAAGGGATACGAGAGTATTGACAAAATAATAAACATAGATCAATCCCCAATCGGAAGAACTCCTCGTTCTGTACCAGCTACTTACACAAAAGCTTTAGATTATATTAGAGAACTTTTTGCTAAACTTGAAGAATCCAGAGAGAGAGGGTATAAAAAAGGTAGATTTAGTTTTAATACCAAAGCAGGTCATTGTAAAAAATGTAAAGGAACCGGGTATATACTTAAAGAGATGTACTTTCTACCAGATGTGTATATTAGATGCGATTTATGTGAAGGTTATAGATATAATGCTGAGACCTTAGAGATAAGATTTAAAGGAAAAACGATCTCAGATGTATTAAAAATGACTTTTCATCAAGCCCTTGAATTCTTCGATAGTATTCCTAATTTAAAGCGAACTTTAAGGACTGTTGTAGATGTAGGATTAGGATATCTAGAGTTGGGTCAATCTTCAACAACCTTAAGCGGAGGGGAATCTCAACGTTTGAAAATTGCAAGAGAACTAAGGAAAACAAGCACAGGGAATACATTATATATCTTAGATGAACCAACTGTAGGATTACATGCCCATGACATAAAGTTTTTATTGAAAGTACTTCAAAAATTGGTTGATAAAGGCAATACAGTGATAGTAATAGAGCATAATATGGATATAATTAAATCTTCAGATTATATCATTGACCTTGGACCAGAAGGAGGAGAAGGTGGAGGGTCTATTGTTATTGAAGGCGTACCTGAATCGATTATAGGTTTTAAAGAATCACATACATCAACATATTTAGCGAAATATATGAATAATTCATCAAAATCGAAACAAAAGATTTCTAATAAATTGGTTTCTTAGTTTGATAATTTCTCTTAATTGAACTTTTATTTAAAATAACATACTAATCCTCCAAATTTCTTTACTCTAATACCCGACTCGGATTCTTGACTGACGATTTTAGTTTTAATCTCAAGATTTTTTGCGATTTGTAAAATTCGATGTGTTTTGTTTCTATTTTTTGGATTTTTTAGATATTCTTCAGTTAGAATAATATAATTTGGCTTAGGTAAATTAGGATTTTGATTAATTAGTCTTAGTTCATGATCGATTTCTCCCCAAGTATAAAGAATCTTTGAGAACTTTTCATTTTTTTTAATTATCTCTGTCAGTTCTTCTAATATCAACAAAGCCTCTTGATTTGAAGTTTCCTCAACGATGTCTTTAAAATATTCTTGTGTTTTTAGGTAATACACATCCTTTTGAGTCTTCGCCTGATTACCTATGATCTTTGAAAAAACAACCCCTTTATTCCCCTTTTTTAATAACCATGAATGATGTTTATTAACGTGATTAAGAAACTCATCTGAATATTCTTCTTTTGGTGGGGAGAGCAGTATTACGCTTCTGATACCTTCTTTAATTATAGGTCTTAATGTGTTAATGATTTCCTCATGAAAATGAAATAGATGCTTTTTATTTTGATTTCTTCTCTTCCTTCCGCGATTTATTTTGAAGTGGAACCTAATAGCCTCACTGAATATTCTCCAAAATACTGCATCGTTATCATGCAGACCAATAAGGATTGCTACTGGATGACCGCGTCTTACACGTTTTTTTCTTTTTTTAGCCATGTTAAATTAGTAGATTTAATGTTTCCTAATTTTTTTAAATTCCGTGTTAAATAAAATCTATATCATATTATGGATTGTATAATTATGAGAATACATTAGATTTTTACTATTATTTTAAATCAAAAGTGAGTTTAAATGGCGACTGAAACCGATAAAAAAATTATTAGGGCTCCTATTGCTTCGATTCTAGGACATATCGATCACGGTAAAACTTCTCTGTTAGATTATATTAGAGGAACCGTAGTACAACAAAGAGAAGCTGCTGGTATTACACAACACATTGGGGCATCTTATTTTCCCACTGAAGATATAAAAGAGTTCTTAAAAAAATCAAAGCAAGAATTTGCTGATAAAGAAATTCAATTACCTGGCATTTTAATTATTGATACTCCAGGACACGCTGCTTTTATGAACCTACGCAGAAGAGGGGGAGCTGTTGCAGATATAGCAATATTGGTTATCGATGTAACAGCAGGTAATATGCCAATTACATGGGAATCAGTTAGAATTTTACGCGAGCGGAAAGTACCATTTGTTATTGCTGCTAATAAAATCGATAGGATAACAGGCTGGAAATCTATAAAGGATGCAGATTTTTTAGATTCATATAATAAGCAAAAACCTCATGTTAGAGATTTTCTTGACGAAAAATTAATTCAAATAGGGGTAGATTTCTTACAGGAAGGTTTTACAGGAATAGATCGTTACGATAAAATAAAAGATTTTACTAAAAAAGTAGCAATCGTACCTACGAGTGCCAAAACAGGCGAGGGAATATCGACTTTATTGATGGTTTTAATGGGATTAGTGCAACAATTTTTAACTGAAAATTTGAAATTTAGCGAAGGGCCCGCTAAAGGCGTAGTTTTGGAGGTGAAGAAAGAAAAAGGCCAAGCAATAACTATGGATGTCCTAATTTACGATGGAGTAATCAAGAAAGGCGAAGAATTCATTGTTGGTGGCTTAGATAAACCTGTTAAGTCGAAAGTAAGAGCTTTACTCATGCCGAAACCTTTAGATGAGATAAGAGATCCTAGACAAAAATTTGATTCCGTAGATATAGTAAGTGCAGCAGCTGGAATTAAAATTCTCGCTCCTAATCTCGAAAATGTTGTTGCTGGTTCTCCGTTTAGAGGAATTGGGGATGATCCTTCACAAGAAGAAATAATATACAACGAAATTGAATCAGAAGTTGAAAGTATTCGAATTAAAACAGATAAAGCCGGGGTTGTGTTAAAAGCAGATACTTTAGGTTCTCTTGAAGCATTAGAAAATCATTTCACAAAGAATGGTGTTAAGATAAGCATTGCTGATGTGGGTCCGATTAAGAAAGAAGATGTCATGAATGCGAATTTAGTTAAAATTCTTGATCCATATTCAGCAGCCGTTTTAGGATTTAATGTGGCTATTCTACCTGATGCAAAAGAACAAGCTATAACAGACAATATTAGAATTTTCACGAATAATGTTATTTACAGATTGTTGGAAGATTATATAGAATATGCTGAAATACGAAAAGCAGAGGATACTGCAAAAGGATTAAGCGAATTAATATTACCTGCCAAGCTAAAAATGATTCCCGATTTTATATTTAGAAACTCAGATCCTGCAGTATTTGGGGTACACATTGAAGCAGGTACTTTATATCCTAAAGTAACATTAATCACTGCTGACGGAAAGAAAGCGAGAAGGGTTCATCAAATTCAAGATAAAGGTAAAACTATAGAAAAAGCCGTGAAAGATTCCGAAGTAGCAATATCTATTCGCGGCATTGAGATAGGGAGAGATATCGATAAAGACGAAACTTTGTTCGTTAATGTACCTGAATCTCATGTGAGACAGTTAATGGGAAAATTCCTAGATGAATTAACCGTGGATCAAAAACAAGCTTTACGAGAATATATTATCCTCCAAAGATCGATGCAACACCCGTGGTGGGGAATGTAAATATGTCCAAAATCCAAAGATTAACCTCATTATCTAACGATCAGCTAAAATTAGCTAGCGAGGTTTTAAGCAATGCTTTTAAGGAAGATCCTGTTTTTTCTAAACTGATTCCCAATAATAAGGAAAGATACAAGACCTTATTCAAAATTTTTAAATTCCAGATTAAATACTGTTTGAAACATGGTGTAGTTTTATCAACTTCAAATCTAAAAGGAATTTCGTTATGGTATCCACCTGAAAATGTATTTATTTCAATATGGAAATCAATAAAGAACAGTTCACTTTCTCTTATATTTAAAATTAAGTGGAAAAATTTACATATTCTAAGAAAAAACGATGATTTTTCTGAGGATTTACATAAAAAACTAATCCCAGATCCGCATTGGTATTTATCCACTATTGGAATTGACCCGAAACATCAGGGGAAGGGAATTGGAAGTAGGATGATAAGTTTCATGATAAATTATATTGCGAAAGACCAAAAAACAATTTTTCTTGAGACGAATTCAGAAAAAAATGTTAAATTATATAAACATTTTGGCTTTCGAATTCTTCATAAGGTTTTAACTCCCAGAACAAATATTTACCATTGGAGTATGATAAGGTGTGATTAAAAGTATTTTTAATGAAATTCTTAAAGAAATTATTCCTACAAAGAAAGAACTTTCAATCATCAATAACATTACAGAAAAACTGAGAAAGCTATTAGATGAGAAAGCGCAACAATTAAATATTTCATATACAAAAATCGAACCTCAAGGCTCAACAGGAATCAAACAAACGCAATTAAAAAATGATTTTGACATTGATTTATTTATTGGACTGAATTATGAGCTATATAAACCAAAATACGAAGGTTTAAGCAAAAACAAATTAAAAAAAGAATCTAAGAAAGATTTTCTTAATTTATGTAATAATTGGATAAAAAAATCGTTAACTCTAAAAGAATTTCGCAATCCACAGCTCCTTTATGCTGAACATCCTTATGTAACGGTAGACTATATCGCTGAAAATTATAAAATTAAAATCGATATCGTTCTTTTTTTCGATTTAGATTTGGATTTTATAAATAATTATGGTCCCGTGACGGCGGTCGATAGATCACCTTGGCATGGTCGTTTTATCAAAAATAATTTAACGGAAGAACAAAAGAATGAAGTAAGAATATTAAAACAGTTTTTTAAAGCTAATCATTGCTACGGTGACAAAAGTGCTGTCGGAAAAGTAGGATTCATTGGCTATAGTGCAGAGCTTCTTATATTTCATTACGAAACTCTGCAAAATTTGTTTTCTAATTTCAATTTACTTAAAAATAACCCAATTGATTTCCATAATAGGTCCATTAATGATTTAAGAAAGATTCAACATTTTCAAAACGATTATATCATCATTTCTGATCCTATTGATAAGAATCGTAATGTAGCTTCTTCAATTTCAGAAAAAGCATATAAATATTGTAATCAGAGGATCATGGAATTTCTAAATAATCCGAATAAGAAATTCTTTAGTATAGAAGAAATTCCGGAAATAAACATCTCCACTATAGAAAGGACCCTTGTTGATAATATCTTCATAGTCGAGCTTAAAAACGAAAATACTGAGATTCATTATACGATTAATAGGGATAAATTATACTCCATAGGGGATCGTGTAAAAACGAACGGAGAAAAAGAATTCTCACACGCTGAGCGATTTGGTAAAATAGAATTTGAAGTATATTTTGAAGCAGATCATGAGGATTATAATATTGCTATTTACTGCGAAAAACCTGAAATAGAGAAATCTTATCTACGTCGGGGCCCTCCAAGTAAAGATAAAATTCACTCAGATAAATTTATACAAAAGAATCCGGATTTTTTTAAGAAAGATGGCTACTTATGGGTAAAAACTATAAGAGATTACTATCTTTTCGTAGAATACTTAAAAGATTTCATCAAAAACAAAATTCCAGATAATTTAAGAATTGTAAATTTATCGAATTCTAAAGAAACAATGACAAGAACAGGTAAAAGAAGTATCTACATATTGGTAAATATGGTCTTACCTTTTATATGAACACCTTTTTTTTTCCTTCTTCACGGTATTTAGATCGGTTCAGCAAATGTTCAAGAGTTCAATTATAGTTTAGTATTAAAAACTAATTATGTATTCTTGCCTTATTTTAATTAAGAACAAAAAACAAGAAAAATAAAAATAAAAAAAAAAAAAGGAGGTAAAAGCTAATGGAAAGAACCGATATTAAAGCGTTAAAAGCTAAAATGAACTCCAACCCAGTAAGTTTTGTTGTAATAATGGCATGAAATATTTTCTTTTTTTTTAAAATTTTTTAATCAAAAAATACCCAAAAAACCCAATAAAAAGAGGTAAATAAAAATGGACAAGTATGATAAAAGAACAATAATAATAAAAACCACTGACGCGTTTCTTGAGCGTATAGATTTTTAATTACGATTTCTTTCTTAAATTTAACCTAAAACCAAATTATCACAGATACTTCATTTTATATATGATTTTTAGTTTTAAACCTTTATTTTTGTTTAAAGAAATATTCTAATTTTTTGTAGAGTACCGATAATATAACAAGATTTATTACTCTATTTTATAAAAAAACATTTAATAAATCTTTTAAGTTAGTAGTAGATTGCTTTTTCCATAAAATTTTTATGATTTTGTTAATTTACTAATTTAGATTTTAAATATTAGTCTTATTATTTCATAGCTAATTACTATGATCTTTAAGTTTAAAGAGTGAAAATGAAATGGTTAAAGTAAAAAATCCCGATGAAATTGCACAACTCATTACATCAGGTTCGTTCGAGAAAAAACGGTTATTTTCCATAGTTGCACATATAGACCATGGTAAAACAACCGCAACCGACTACCTGTTAAGACGTGCAGGTTTAATGAGGGAAGAAGACGCCGGACAACTTCAGATGACTGATTCTGATGAAGAGGAACAGGCAAGAGGAATTACTATTTTCACGAGTGTAGTTCTATTAGCATTCAATGACTCAAGAAAACCAGATGATGATGAACCGTACATCCTTCAAATTAACGATACTCCTGGGCATATTTCTTTTACCGGAGAAGTATCGCGTGCTCTTAGGGGTAGTGATGGAGCTATAATTCTCGTTGATGCTTTAGAAGGCATTATGACTCAAACAGAGACAAATATTCGATTATCCGTTGGTGAAGAGTTTTGTAAACCCGTACTATTTATTAATAAGGTAGATCGGTTAATAAGTGAGCTTAGGTTAAGTCCACAAGATACGTTCGCAAAAATTGATAAAATATCAAGACAGGTAAATGAATTAATCAAAAAGATTAGACCCGAAGGATCAGGTTGGGGCGTTGATTTTGCCAAAAATAGCGTTGCTGTTGGTTCAGCGAAACACGGTTGGGGATTTACATATGAAATTTTATTAGAAAAAGATTTAAAGCCACAAGATGTATTCGCAAAATATAACGAAGGCGATATTCAGTGGCTAAGAGATAATCTTCCACTTGACGAGCCTATGTTAAGGATGGTTGTGGATCATTTACCCAATCCTGTGGAAGCAGCAAAATATAGGATACCTCACGTTTGGGGCGGTGATCTCAGCTCAGAACTAGGACAATCGCTTCAAAATAGTGATCCGAATGGTCCATTATATGGTATGATTACCAAAATATTTTTAGATCCAAGGAGAGGATATCAACCAACTTTAATAGGCAGGGTTTTTTCTGGAACATTCCGATTATCGGACTCGATATATTTGGTAAATAACAGAACAAGTAATCGAGTAAAACGATTGGGAGTCATGGAAATTACAGATCTATTGGATATCCCAAAAATTCCTGCAGGAAATTTGTTTGCTTTATATGGTTTTATTTGTCCCTCTGGAGAGACATTTATGTCAGCTAGTGATGTCCCAAAGGATAAAGAAGAAGCAAAACTTCTGCCGTCTTTTGAAAAAATCCAATATGCGTGCGAACCCGTAGTTTCAAGAAGTATAAAGCCACGAGATCCTCATGAAATCGACAAATTAGATACGGTAGTAAGTAAGTGGCTTCAAGCAGATCCTACTGCAATGTATCGGCGGGACAAAGAATCTGGAGAGTTCATTTTAAGTGGAATTGATCCATTACAGCTTCAAATACTCACCAAACGTATTAATAGTCAAGTTCCTATTATAATCGGTGAACCAATTATAGTGTACCGAGAAAAAATTACTAAGAGAAGCAGAGATTATTATACGAAATCAGCTAACTCCCATAATCGCATCTTGCTATACATTGAACCGCTAGACGAGATTACAGAAAAACTAATTGACTCCGGAAAAATAACAGATCTGATGCATGACAAAGATAGAGCAAAAATCTTAAGAGAAGAAGCAGGTTGGGACGCGAAAGAAGCTAGAAGGATCGTTGATGTGTACCAAGGAAGTTTACTCGTAAATGGCACCTCAGGATTACAACGATTTGATAAAGTTAAATCTTATTTAACAGCCGCCTTTAGGGATTGGCTTGGAGAATGCATTCTTGCGAAAGAACCAGCCGCAGGATTTAAAATAGTTTTCACAGACATGACTATTCATGAAGACACTCGCCATACATCATACGGACAAATAGCAGGAATGGCTTTCTCTGCTATGTCCTTAGCAATGTTGGACGCTGATCCTCATCTTTTTGAACCTATTCAGAGAATTGATGTGAAAACTCCAGAGGGGTCAGAGGGGCCAGTTAATGCTATTATAAACAGGCGACGTGGTAAAATTACGAATGTAGTTCCAGAAGGAGAATATGTAAGAGTTCATGGTGTAATTCCAGCAGCTGAAACTATTGGCATAGCTGACGATATTCGAGGTTCTACTCAAGGAAGAGCGTTTTTTGGATACGAATTTTCTGGTTTTGAAAAAGTACCACATAATTTTGAAGAAGATCTTATCCTCGAAATACGAGCGAGAAAAAATATGCCTTTACACATGCCCAATTCTTCAAGCTGGGACCGGTTTATCTACAAAAAGACTTAGATTTTTTGATTATTATTTATTTTTTAAATTTTTTATTCTTTAGAAACATTGAAGTAGAGTTCTCTAACTAGTTTCTGAAACGATTCAATAACTCCTTGTCCTGTCAAAGCACTTGTTTTAAAGTATTCGATGATATCGTATTCATTTACAAATTTTCCAACATTGAAATCTGCGTTAACTTTTTCCTCGTTAGAAATCAACTCGTTTTCATAAATTAAATCTATTTTGTTCCCAAATAAAGCAATTGGAATATCTCCGCAATATTTTTTGAGTTCGTTAAACCACTTTTTGATGTGATTAAAACTTTCTAATTCTTCGGGAGCATGGGAAAACACAATTATCGCCGCGCTACTTCCCTTATAAAACTTCTGCCGCATCATTTCAAAAGTTTCCTGTCCTGCAATATCCCAGATGAATAGTTTAACTTGCTTACCTTCTATCCTTTCTTCATAATTTGAAAATTGAGCACCCAAAGTGGCAATATAATCCTTTTGGAAACCTCCCGTGGTATATTTTCTAATTAAAGTGGTTTTACCCACAGCAGGATCACCAACAACAGTTATTTTAAATTTATACTCTTCTTCTCCTATTGACATAAGCTAGATAGTAAAAATTTATTTAAATATTTTTAACTATAGGAATTGTTCCAAATCTTAACATTTAAAGAATTGAAGAGTTACTATTAATATTGAATACTAATTAGAAATAAACAAATACAGTATATTTGATTGGAGAATGACAGAAGAAGAAAATGGAAAAGAAATAGAAAAAGAAAAAGAAAAAGGAGCATTATCAGAAAAGGGAGACGATTTAGAAGCATACTTATCAGAAATGAAAACCCTCGAATCAGATTTTTCTGATTTGGAAGATATTGATTTCGAAGAATTAAAAGAAATGCAAGAAGCGATTGCAAAAGTAAAAGAATTAGAAAAGTTAGAGGATGGCGAGAATCTTGAGGAAATCATCCCAGATCTCCAATCATCTGAACAAGAAGTTTATTTAGCGCAAAAAGAAGCGATGAAAAGCGATTTTTCAGATATCGAAGATATCGATTTTGAGGAACTACAAGAAATGCAAAAAGCAATTGAATCTGTAAAACAAGAAGAGATTCAAGAGACTGGAGCGAAAATAAACCAAATGGCAGAAAACGATTTAATTTCTTCAGATTTGGAAGAACGCATCAGAGAAGAACTATTAGAAAGAAAAAAAGAAGCTAAAAAAGAGTTAATTACTCCTGAAATTTTCATTGAGCGCAATAAGAATAAACGCGATAAAATTTGGTATCATGCGCTATATTATTTAGTTTATGAAGCAGAAGACTACATTGCCAGTAAGACACTTCTATATGAAATGTTAAAGGAAGTTACGAGCAAAAGTCCAATAGATCCCATTCCAGAAAACCAGTTTTATTTTGGATTAGGGTATATTTTAAGATTGTCTCTAAATGATAAACGAGTCGTGAAATATATTAGGGGAGGTAAATTTAAAATTAATGTGGGAATAAAAGGGATAAGTGATATTTTAGAAGAAGTGGGAGAACCGATTAATACGAGACCAATTCTAAAAGAGGAAGAAAAAAGAAAAATGTACAAGGAATTTCTCAATGACGATTTTTTTGATCAAATTTAATGATATGAATTAGCGAAATTACTAGCACACCAACCTAGATAATCAAATTTATATATCTCTTAAAAAATAATTAATAACCATTTAAATAAAAAAATAGAAAAATTAGTGGTTAATTTTGGATATAGTAGATATTTTACAAGGAAGCCTTAGTCTAATTTTTGTTCTAATTTCCTTTATTATCGGGGTCACAATCATCTCCAAATATGGCAAACTAAAGAATAGATTGTATATTCTAGTAGGGCTCTGTTGGGTTATGCTGTCCACTCTTTGGCTACCAGAGGCCGGTTCATTCCTAATGACCTTATTCATTCAACAGACTCTCACTAAAGAATGGTATTTTATTATTGGCAATGTATTTGTTCCGGTCGCTTTAATTTGTTGGGTTATTGCTTATACAGATATGATCAATAAAGAAAAACAAAAGATAACTGTCGCTCTCATTTTAATCTTTAGCTTTGTCTTTGAAGGGCTGTTTTTCTATCATTTCTTTTTGGATATAAATTTAATAGGAGTAATAAACCCGTTAAGGCCATTTAGCGCTGATTTGGGGTATTTTTAGCAATATTATTATCAATATCATTTCTAATCTTATTTGTGACTGGTATAAAGTTTGCTAGAAAATCACTAAAATCTGAAAATAAAGAAATTAGATTAAAAGGGAAACTCCTTCAATTTGCTTTTATCGCTTTTATAATTGCCGCTTTGATAGAAAAAACAGCAAGATCTATTTTGTTAGGAACAATTTTTCCTGATCCAACTATTCTTTTGTTATCAGTGATGTTAGTAGTTGTGAGACTACTATTAATAGCAAGCGCTATTGCATTCTATGGCGGTTTTCTTTTACCACGCTGGATGCGGGAAATATTTACGCAATAATTTTTTTTTTTAAATTGATTAAACCCTTTTTTATACATAAAATAAGAATTTCTTCGCTTAGAAAACTATGAATGTTAATAAGATTAAAAATATTTAAGTAATAAGTAGATATCATCCAAATAGCAATAAATTATTATTCAAAGCCATGAAAGATAAACCTTCTTTACTGATTATGGGAAATTCAAATGTAGGAAAAAGTTCAATAACAAGACTATTACTACCAAATCCAAGAAAGTTTAAAGGTAAAGCAGGTAAACAACCCGGAAGCACGCTATTAATAAAATCTATAGAATTTCCTCAGATGCTCTATAAAATCGTAGATTTACCCGGATTTGGGTATATGAAGGAATCTAGTCGCAGAAGAGCGGAACACATAAAAAAACAAATAGTTATCCATATTGAAAAGCACCATGATGAATATTTTTTTGGTTTAGTAATACTAAATTTCTTAAGAATTGAAGATGAGTTAAAAAAATATTTCATGGAAAACGGTACTACCATCCCTCTAACTTTTGAATTAATTAAATTTCTAAGGGAATTTGAAATACCTCTTCTGGTTATTTTAAATAAAGTAGATAAGATTTCAGTTTTCGATAAGAAAAGAATTATTTCATTATTGATCAATTCCGCTAAGGCTTATGGATTAAACTTAGTTCAAGTAACTAATGAAGAAGTTAAAGTTTATAACGAAATACCTTATTTAGAATTCTCGGCAATAAAAAAAACAAATTTAGATAAATTGAAAAGAACGATAAATGCATTCCTACAAAAAAAAGGTTAGAAACTCTTTTTTGAGCATCATGGATTTGTTATAACAGGATCTTTATTCTTATCCCAATTTATAGCAAACAAGAAATCTCTACTTGCCTTATTTTTAAATATAAGTGGAAAATTACTTTTTTCTTCGAATTTTATTGCTAAATCTTCTAAATATTCGTAAGTCGGAAAGTAATACTGCATAGATTTTTCACTACCTAATCTTTTTGTTATATTTAACGCCCGTGCTTGAAGAGTAAAGCCCTTTATTTCAAAAAAATTAGGATTAGCTTTATCTATTATCTTGATATAATCATCCAAGTAATTCTCCATCAAATTTAAATTTTTTACAGCAGTTAACCTTACTACCGTTCTACAGGAGAGAGAATTGATCAAATCTAGACTTTGTGTTATTTTTTCCCAGCCATTTTTAATCATTGGGCGACAAACTTTTTTATAAATTTCCTTATTTGGGGCAGGTAATGTAATATAGAGTTGTGAGGGAAATGAATTTAATCCTTCAATCCTTTCGGGTAAGGTTCCGTTAGTTACAATAAACGAAGTCATACCTCTATCACGGAATTCTTTAACTAACCCCCCTAGTTTGGGGTATAAGAATGGTTCGCCATCTAGAGATATAGCAGCGTGATTAGGTTTCAATGCTTCACTATGAGCTTGCATGATTTCATCGGGAGTGGTTAAAGATACTTTGAGTAACCTTATGACTTCTTCCCTAGAGTCTATGCAGCAAGATATCTCATCATCAAGCTTATAATTTTTTAACGAATCATCTGAAGGATGAATAAATTCTTGATTTTTTAAAAGATTTATAGCTCTTTCGACTTTGTTCTTACTAACATGAAGGCTCTTTGAAAGAGAATTTGCACTATGGTCTTCGCTATTTTTTAGCATAAAATAAAGCATATCTACCATAATTTCATAATTTTCAAGATACCGTCTTAAAGGCAGATGGTTTTTAATAATATCTTGATGGTGGCGTATCATTTCATCAACAAGTTCCTTGGGTTCATCTGGTTTGACAATAAAATCTCTACTTAAATTTCCCAATTCGTTATCTCTCCAGCAAAAAACACATTGCTGATTACAAAAAGGTAAAGCAGGAGTATTTTGCAAACATCGATGACTTTCAGCACCAAAAATGCTCTTATAACAATTTCTATTATTTCTACCAGTCATCAGTTTTTGTTCTAACCAATGACAAGGTTTAATTGCAGTGTGTTTATTTTTTCCTATAATGCGATAAGTTGATTTTGAATATGCTTCAACAAACGCATTAGTGATCTTATTGTCAATAATATATGGATTCGTCATTCTCTTTGTTCATAGCCTAGTAGATTATATTTATAGGATAATGTATCTACTAAATAATAAAAATTATTATTTTGAATTATAAGTACTTAAGTAATTAGGAACAAACTTATAAAATATAATTAGGATTTCTAAAAAATTTCTAACTGAGTAAAAAATGTTGGATAGAATTAAAAGTCAGATGCTAAATTTGGGACTGAAATTCATAAGCGTGGATGAAAAAATTGTAAGGATGATATTGGAAACGGGTTCTTCGAACATTAATGAAATAGTTCTATTACCCGCAGTAAAGTTAGTTATGAAAAAGTTAGTTAATCGACTTCAAAATAAAATCGTTCATGGTAGAGTTTATAACGGTATATTAAACGGAATAAAAGTAAGTATTATCCGATCTCAAGTAGGATGTCCCAACATGGCACTTACATTAGAGTGTTTGAAGCGATCCAAGGCAAAAATAGTTGTAAGGGTAGATTTTTGTGGTGGAATTTATGGAGAGAATAACACGATAAATATTGGTGATATTGTGATTCCTAAAACAGCTTATTGTGGTGATGGGACTAGTTCTGAATACATCAGAGCTAATCAAACTCTATTGAACCGATTAGAATCAATAACCAATCCACTTTCAGCAACCCTAAATCTCATCGCTAGTCCACAAACAATTTTTATATCTAAACCTAACGAAATATTAAAAGAACTTCTTCTTAGGGAAGCTCGTTCTCTTTGCTCCGGTAAAGTAAGAGAATCGCACCTTTGGACCACAGATGCGTTATTTTGTGAAACATATGAATTTTTACGCGCCCTAAATTCAATCAATATCAAAGGAATCGACATGGAATCCTCGATTTTATTTTTATTGGGGCAACTTTACAATCTAAAGGTTGCATCAATACTTTCCGTTTCCGATCTGCCAGGACACGCTCAGTATGACCTTCTAAATTCAAACGAAATTCATCCTGATATGAATGTTGGTATCAGTAATGCAATCAAAATTCTAATAAGTGTTCTTCCAAAAATACAACATTCCTTATAAAAACAAGATTATTACAAGCCGTTTAGTAATTTAGAGAAATCAGGTTCGTCAAAAAATTCGTTAAACTTTTTTAAGAGCTCAATATTTATCACTTGTATCTTTTGATTCTTTTGTGTCTTAACAGATTTCACTAAATCTAATGCTTTTAATTTTTTTAAATGGTATTGGACAGTCCCTGAGTACACATCAAGTTCTTCTCCGATCTTAGAGATAGCAATTCCTTCTTCCTTGAAAATTTCTTCAATGATTTTTGGGATTAAAGGATTTGTAAAAATTACTTTAAATTTATCATAATCTTCTGGTATATCAACTAAAAAATAATGTAAAGATTTCCCTATTCTTTTCGACCTTATGAGTTTGAAACGCTCTAAAGTCATAATATGTTTTAAAAAGGGGGTTCTCGTTATTCCTAATTCTTCTTCAACTTTCTCATTTCTAGCATGAATTCCGGGATTTTTTTTTATGAATTCTAATATTTTTGCTAGTTTTGCGTTATTTAGAATTTCTAATTTTGTTCTTCTTTCATTTGTTACAATCCAACTTTTATCTTCTAAACTTCTTATCGCTAGAAATATTTCTTCCTTACTATAACCTTTCTGATACGCTAATTTCGCTATACTTTTTGCGTATAACTTCTCAATAATAGGAAACTTCTGCAACTCCGCTTCAGAAGATACGTCGATCTCAAAATCGGCATCATACCTTTTTAATTTTAGAATATCTTTTGCGATATTCAAAACATCGACCTCAATCTCAGTGAGTTCTTCGATTATTGGTTCAGGTTCAATTTGTAAATCTTCTGTTTCTGCCTTGATGTATTGCAGAGGGGTAAAATCAATGCGCCTAAATGAGCTTCCCTCTAATTCCTTTTCCTTTTTTTTTCCTTTAGATTCTCTTCTTTTCTCTAACGACATTACTCAATGAATTTTTATGTAAGTTTTAGGCATTTTTCTCTAAAAATTGTACAAATTCTAGTTGTTGGGCACTATCCATATATTTGAGTTCTTCTACTAATTTATCATAATATTTTGGCTTAAGATTTGGAAGCTTGCGAATTCGCTCAATTAATTTATAAGGAATTTCCTCATATAATCTTTTTAACGCTTCAAAATACTTTAATTGTTGTTCCTCGGCTAAGTAAGCTAATTCTTTTAGAATATTTTTGCGTTCTTTTTTAGGGATGTCAAGTTCTAATATTTGTTTTCTTAAATCTTTAGAGAATACATTAAATATTTTGGAGAAATATTCTTTAACTAATTTCTTATCTTTTTCATTTTTAACCGGTAATAGAGATTCGTGAAGTCTTAATACCGAAGTTTCTTCTTTTTTCTCTTCTGTTTTTTCAATTTCAAGAGTTTCAATCTCAGCTTCTTCTTCCTTCTGTTCTTCGATAAGTTTGACTTCCTCTGGGATTTCTTTTAAGGGTTCCCTCTCAGGCTTTACTTCTACAGTTTCCTGTTCTTGGGGAATGATCTCATCTTCAATTTTTTGAAGCTCTTCTTCTTTTTCTAGAGGATCTTTTTCTTCTATAGGCTGTATTTTTTGAGAGGGCTCGCTTTTTGGTTGAATTTCTCTCATTTCTTTCCTGATAACGGTATCTATTGGTTTCCCTATGAATAAAAGAAGTAATATCAGTGATTTTATCAAGATGAATATACCAATGCTAAGAAATGCAGTAGATATTGCCCCCAATATAAATATTCCGATCACATTAGCTCCTGAAAACTCTTTCTGTTTGTGGATTTTTGCCCTTAAAGCTAAATCGATGATTAACATGATAGCAGGGCTTATGATAAAAGATAAGCCCATTAAAAACAAAAAGAGATTACTGAAAAGATGTGATATTAAACCATCAATAATCATTTTATTTATAAATAATAAAGCGAGAATAAATCCAGCTTTCGCTGAGAAATAATTTATCGAGTTTTTTAGTTTGAGACCATAATTGTAAAATTTATGATCTTCTCCTTCATGATAGACAATCGAATGAATTAGAATCAAAACTCCCTTAATTAATAAAATAACACCGGCCCCGTAAAAAATACAACCTAATATACCGTAACAGATTGCATCCAGGGGAATTTCATCGTAAGTTTTTGACTGAACTCTTGGAGAGATATATCTTAGGTCGTAAATTAGTATTAATACACTACATAAAACGAGTAGGGAAGAATTAATTACATTAATAATATCCCCAGATGTACGAAAATAAAAAAAACTCAAAACTAAAATAGTAATAGAATAAAGTATTATAGGAATGTAATCAAATTTGTTCAAAATTTCTACTGCTTTTTCTAAATTAGTTCTATCCCTATCGCTCATCCCATATTTTGGATGTGGCCGAATTTCGCTCCTTTGGCGTCTCGTTGGATGTTGTTTAAAGTTCACTCCAGATAATGAAAAAGGTGTTCCACACATTTCGCAATATACTTGAACTTTATCATCAATTAGTTGAGATAATTCTTTTGGGAACGCATAACGACAACTACGACAAATATACAGTTTTTCCGACATTAAAGCCTCATCACACTTATATATTAATTATTTTATTTAGTTTTTTTTAAATTTTGATTACTAGTTTTTTATAGCAGATTTGTGGAGAATATTATTCTCTACGAGAATTGGTACACTAAGTATGACTTTAAATTTTAAATTACGATTACTGATCATTTCCCTTACATCTACAAATATAAACATGAATTTTTTTTTGAAATAAAAATGATTGAATAAAAGAAGGAGAAATGAGAATATAAAAAAAATGGGGTCCAATTTTTCCCATAGAATAAAAATTTAATAATTCCTCTAAATTTGCATAATCGGACTAAAACCTAAGTAATGATTTTGTTCCAATTTAAAGTTGGAACTCACAATATTCGAAATATGAGAAGATTTAAATATACTATTTATCTAACTAATTCTAGATAAAATGATAAAAACTCCATTTAATGAAGATTCTAAGTTAAATTCTATTTATTGGGTTATATTTTTGTTGATTTTCTCTGTAATTTTCACTCACAGTTTATTTTACAACTCAAATCTAATAGAATTAAACAAGCTAAGGATTTCTAAAGCAGGGCACTGGCAACTTGATTCCATTAATATTGATGATAATTGGTCCTTCATTAACGAAACTTATGATTGGTGCAGTTATAAAGATGGAGTCTATATCATTGAAAATGTTACTATTGACGCAAATAATCCCTTCACAGGAGGTATAATTATTAGTGATACAGATGATCCCTTCATTATTAAGAATTGTACAATATATAATTCTTATGCTAGTGAGGATTCCGCAGCTATAAAACTAATTAGAGTTAAAAATGGAATCCTAATTGAAAATAATTTTTCTAAAAATAATGGCAATGGTATAATGACAGTACTTTCTGAAAATATCACTATCAATCAAAATATTGTTAAGGATAACAAAGAAAATGGCATCTTGATAGGCAGGAGCCAAAATATAACAATTTCTTCTAATTTAATAAATAATAATGAAAAAAGGGGGATATATATTGATGCCCTTTATAGTTTTGGATCTGGTTCTTTTACATCATCATCGAATAATAAAATACAGAATAATGAAATCAATCATAATCGATTATCTGGAATAATTTTAAATTGGTGTGTAAATAACACTGTTAGTGAAAATGAAATCCATTATAATGATCAATATGGGATTCGCTTAGAGGATTGGTGCTCCGGAAATACCATAACTAATAATCATATAATATACATTCAAGGCTGTATTTTTGATAAGGAGAGTAATAGTAATATATCAAATAACTACTGTGAAGGAAATCTTTCAATTCCGGGATACAATTTATGGGTTTTAATAATTTGTATTAGTGTAATGATGCTTTTAAGGAATAAATCTATTCGTAGAAAAGATTAAAAATTTTTAGAAATTTACTAAGTATGCATAATAGAAGACTTAAATATTATTCTTAATTCTTCTTGTTTAAACTTATATTTATGGTTAGTAGAAATGTCGTGGCCAGTTGATAGTTTTTTTGATGTCTGGACTACACTTACTTTTTTTGCTGTCTTTACAGGGGCTCTATTCATAACATTTATTGCTCCAACGAATGTCTTTCCAGGAGCTATTTTGTTTCCTAAATATGTTGAAGTTTGTGAATTAAGATGTGTCATATTTGAGATTCCCATTAACAATATATGGGGTGGACTCATTAATGGTGGCACTTATGGTGTATTAGCAACAGCAGGATATATGGGAATTCGTTCGATTTGGAGAAAGAAAAAGAAATGAAAAATTAAAAATTGATTAATTCTCTATTTTTTTTGTAAAAGAAAAATTACTATTTATTAATCGAATAGGAAGTTTTTCCCAAAGAATAGAAATTTAATAATTGCTCTAAATTTGCATAATCGGACTAAGGCTTAAGTAATGATTTTGTTCCAATTTAAAGTTGTTATAGTTTTATTTAGGTCGTGATGATCTTCAGTTGAATTGAATTCAAGGTTAGTAAATAGTTGGTAGGCACACTCACGAGATGCTTGGTATTGGGCAATTTCATCATGTTTTCCATGAAAAATTATAGTAGGGATGTTTATTGGTGAGGTATCATCTATTTGCAGCATGGGAGTTGCCAAAAATGGGGCAAATAATATTAATCGCTCGGTTTTTTCAGGATTTCGAAGGGCATAAAGCGTAGCCATTAATCCTCCGAAACTTGAACCTATTATTATCCATGAAGTTCTTTTTTTAAGAATTAAATTCAATTGTCCCATTCTCTTTTTAAGGAGAGTATCAAGCGATAAATTCCTTTTAAATTTTTTAAAATTAGGTGTAAGAATATCAGGTAGTAAACTCTTCAGGTAGGTTCCTTTAAATCCCTTACCTGAGCTTTCAAGACCGTGGATAAAAATAATATTTCTCATTGTATATGTTTCAAAGGTATTCTTTATTATTCAATTTCAAAGTCTTCTGGGCTTACAGGATTGAGTTCTTTGTTCAATTCTTTTAGCAGCTTTTTCTGACCAAAGAAAAAAAATAGAAAAAAGATACCAAAATACACTGTAATCATTAGTAGTGTAAGGAAATAGTATTCTCTTGTAAAAGAAATGAAATGGAGAGCTATACCAATAATGAAACCCGTAAACAATCGAGATTCCGTTGTACTTGTCCTAAGTAATAATTTTTGGGTTCCCCAATCAATTAATCCGGGTATTGGGAATATAATTATTACCATTAATGCTAATTCGGAACTAAATTTAGGATTCACTATCAGTTGAAATAGGTGAGTGAAAAAGACTGCTATTATTATTCCAATCACCATTCCTGAGCATCTCGAGCAAAAATAGATTTTAGTTTGCCCAAATTGAAAATAGAATGTGTGATCACTCGCAGAAATGGGGTGGTGGGTTAGCAGCATGTAATATAGATGTTGTTCTTTTGATGCGAAAATCTTATCAAAGATGATTAATAGAATTGGAACCGATATTATAACAGATACAAGGGTTTGAAAGAAAAATTTGAGTCCAAAATTAGACAACAATATTGTAAATGGTAATGAACTGTAATGGAATAACATAGTAGCCGTTACTACTAAAATAATAGCAATTAATGAAGTGATAAATAAAATTCCAATGGAGTAGAAGATTTTTTTAATATCTTGATATTTCAACGGTTTATATTTGTAGATTCCAGCAAGAGATCCATATATCGCAACGATAAAACACCAATCGATGAATATTATATCATAATATGCAATCTGATAGACGAGTTCCCCTAAGAACCCCGCAAAAAACGCTGGGAGTGGTCCTGATAACACTGAAAAGAATGTAAGAATCAGTAGAGATACGCTAAATACAATCGAAAAACTGACAGTTTCTATATAAGGTGAAGAAATTGAACCAAATGATTCTGAAACATATAAATAACTCATAAAAATAAAGAAGACCGTTATAATTTTCACAAATATCGTTCTTACGAAACTACTTGGTCTTTTTTCGATAGAATCAACGCTCATGTGTATTGCATTTGAAAATTAATGAAAATAGATAAAATTATCTTTCATAATTTTTATTGAAAAATGAGATCAAGTTCTTCAATTAAGCTCTTTTTTGTTTTTTCAAATCCCTGGCGAAGGACAGAAATTATAATATTTTTCCCGACGGGAACATTCAGTATACTGTCATCTTGCTCCACTATTGCTATACCATCTTCGTTATAATCCAATTGTCTTTTTAGAGCTTCGTAGGCTTTTTCTTTTGTTTTAAAGGCCGCTCTTGACAAATCGTCGTAATTTTTTACATCTTCTTTTATATTCAGAAATAGAACACATTCTTCTACTTGGGATATAAAAGACTTTTTAGTAATTTCTTTCAATTTTTCATAGTCCTTATGATTTTTTTTACATTGCTTATCGGTTTGGTCATTTTCTAAATAACTTAGAAAGTTTTTATTTATCACTTCGTCAAATTTTTCTTTACTGATCTCTCCATTTTCAACTAGCATTTTTGCAGAATCTAATGCTATTTTGATTTGTTTTAAAGTCCCAACACGAGCGTCATTATCACTCCAGTGCTTATAGAATGCTTTTACAATAGGTTTAACTACAAAATTGAACGCTCCGGCATCTAACTCTGTCTCAATTAGCTCTCTGCCGTAATTTAATGATAAATCAGTTGTTGAAATCATCTTTTCCTCAACGATCTCGTAATTCCTCTCCAAAATATTCATTATATTTCCCCTTTCGGTTATATTTTTTAATGTGATATATTTTTATATATTCTTTTTTGATATTTTTCAAATAGTGATTTAATTCTTACAAATCATAGGTTTCGTCGATACCTTTAAAAAATTCCTTCTTAGTCTCTTCGAAGCCCTTTCTTAGAGCTTTAATAATAATCCTTTTTCCAACAGGGACGGAAAGAATTGTTGGATCGTCTTCTATAATGCTGATACCCCTCTCTGTGAATTCTAACTGTTTCTTTAAGTTCTTAGTTGCTATTTCTTTTGACTTAAACGCACATCTGGCGAGATCACTATATTCATTAACATACTCTTCAACACCAAGGAAAGCTTTAACTTCTCTTAGATAATTGATAAAAGTCTCCCTCGAGTTTTCTTTTAATTTTTCATAATTTCTATGATTCTTACTACATTGATATGTTACCTGATCGCCTTTAAGGTATCTCGGAAAAAATTCTTCTAAAATGCGATTAAAAGATTCTTCTGAATTTCCATTTAGTAATAATTGTTTACCAGCATCCAAAGTGATGTCAATCTGCTTTAAGGTTCCCTTCCTGGCGTCATGTTGAGCCCAATAATCATAGAAAGCTTTAACAACAGGTCTAACTATAAAATTCAAAATTCCTGCATCTAATTCCGTATCAATTAGTTTTCGCCCTAATATAAGCGATTCTTCCATCTGCTGAATCATTCTTTCTTTTATGATTCTATAATTCCTTTCCAAATAATCCATAGAAAATCCCCAGCAAATTTAATTAATAGTACTTTTGTAAATTAAAATTCTTCTTGAACTATTAATGTAAAATATTTAAAATTTTTTAACTTTGTTAAATTTTATTTGTCTTGCGTCTGAGACGAAAAAAGTAAGTATATAATATGGAAAAATGTTTTATAATTATATTAGGTTTAAATACTATATAAACTTCATAAAATAAATCCTATGCGTTACATCTTTAAGATTCTAATATTGGGCTTAGACGGGGATGCAATCGCCCTTTATACTATAAGAGCCTTCGGAGAAGAGGGCGAAAATAAAGGACCATATTTAGAGCTATATAAAGAAGTAAAAGTATTAGAGGATACTTGCGATTTAGAAGTTGATGCTATAATTGATGTTGAGAATACTGATCTTGATGAATTGATAAATACTGTTGATGGTATTATCTACTTCATAAATCCTTTGAAAAACGAAGAGAAAGAAGTTTTTGATTCTATTTTACACGACATTAGAAAAATTTCTCGAACCATACCATTAATTATAATGTACTACGATTATGAAGGAATTGTTCCTTTATCAGTAAATAGTATGCTGGAAAATTCTTGGCTTAAGTACTTTGATATTGAGGCTTTTGTTAATGTTCGCCCGAGAGAGTTTCACCATGTTTTGCATTGTTTATGCATCGCAATGATTTCAGGAGATTCCCCACTTTCACTAGAGAACGCTTGGATGAGGTTTCCCATTTACATTCAACTTGCCAACATTTATTTTAAAAAAGCTGAAAAAGAATCTAAACCCCAATATTATTTCTTTTCTGCTCAAGCTGTTAAGAAAGTTGCGATGATTGCTGATATTTTTAACAAAGAAGAATATTATATAATTTGCGAACAAGCAGCTTTTCTATTCTCAAAAGTAAATTTATATTTGGAAGCCGCTAAAATACTTCAAAATGTAGATAAAAAAAAAGCGGAGAATTTCAAGAGATTATATGCTGAATCTATGATCCTGGAAGGTAATAAATTATTTAACAAGCGTAAATTTGACGATTCAGCAAGACAATACGAAGCAGCAGCTCAATGGGCTGCTTTAGAACAAGAGGATGAAAAACTTAAAAATGAAGCATTTAGATTAGCCATAACTTCTTGGATTTCAGCTTGTAAAATGGAAAATGCTTTTAAAATCATTAAAAATTTGCTACACGATTTAACACTCGAAATTTTGCAAGACTTCCTACTCAAAATAATAGCGATGGTTGATTTCTTACTAAAAGAACATAAATTATTAATAGCACGAGACCAATTGAGAATAACCGTAGATGAATATCAAAAAAGAAACTTGACTGAGGAGCTCCAAATATTAGTAACTAAATTAATCGAAGTTTTAAAATTGCTTTTAGCTAAACAAATTGAAGAGGAAAATAGGTTTAGTGCCTACGAATATTATTATGAAATTAAAAGTATTTGTGAAACATATGATTTAGAATTACCAAATCAGGATCAACAACTGAAAATTTTGATTAATTTATTTATTAACAATCTTGAATTTGGAGATACGGCACTATTACTAAATGAAATTAATTCATTGAAAGTAAAAAAGGAATTAACTGCGCGCATTTCCAAGGTAGAAGATGAAAACAAGGAATTACTGAAACAACAGAAAGAGGAAAATCTACGGAAAAATAGAGTGATTCTCAATAGTTACATTGAACGGGAGTTACAAATTATAGCTGAAAGTAATGTGAAAACCATTAAAGAAGCTAACATGTTAATTGAAAAAGGAAATTATCTCAAAGCAGCTAATTTGGTTAAATCGCAAGCGGATTTTTGGAGTACTATTGGTAGAGAAGAAATTCAAGACCAAATGCTAAAAAAAGTTATTGATATTGTGTTAATTGGTAAGAATTTCGATAGATTTACGAATGTCTTCTATGAGCTAACAAATAAATCGAAAAAGATTTATTTGAGAAATAAATTGACCCTCATTAAAGAGAAACTAAATGAAGTTGCGAAAGAGCGCGATTTTGAAATAGTTTTTACTACTTTCATATTCTTTTTATCAATATATAGAGAACAATTACTATTCGATCAATCTAAAGAAATAGCCGAGCTTTCTGTTGATTGCATCAAATCTGAAGCTCTTAGAGTTGTAAAAGAAAATGAAGATAAAAAAGCAATTGATTTAGCTTTAAATTTAATTGCGAAAGCTAACGATTTATCACTTGCATATTTAGATAACCGTGAAATAAATTTTGATGAGATATATGAAATAATCGTCAAAATTTACATAAAATTAGGCAAATTTTCTGATGCTGATGCTGTTATAGATAATATTTTAGATAAATCACTTCAGGCAAAACTAAATAAAAATCTATTTAAAAAACAAACAGATATAAGTGCAAAGGAAGCAAATAAGGCTAAAAAAGACCACGATAAAAATGTATTAAAAGAAAGAGAGTCGATCATCAGGAAAAGAGCACGGGATGCGCAACAAGACAGACAAAATGATTTTAGACAGAGGACTGGTCTTAGAAGATCGCTCTATGATAAAGGACTTAACCTTTTAAAAAATCAAGATTATGAAGGTGCAATGAAAGAGTATAAAACACATATTCCCTCTTTAATAGGCAGTAATAGGCTTAACTTAGTTGGAATTTCTTTAGCAGTTAGTTTGTTAATTCTTTACAAATTAAAACATATTGAAGATTTCGAAAAATCATTAAACGACATAAAAATTAGTTTAGGTAGCTTAGAAGTATCCTTTTCAGAAACTTATCCAATAACATTACTTGAATATATCATCGAAATCGAAAAATTGAGAGATGTTATTGAATTTAAAGAAGCACTACAATATGTTGAATATTTAGCACTATTTGATGAGGAATTGGACCTACTTTATGAATTATTGGATAAATCAAAAAAACCAATTGATAGTGAAGATATTGAACATTTGATCGTTGAAAAGGGTAAAAGATTAAAAAGAATTCAAGAATTAGAAAAGCAGATTTTCAAAGATAGGAAAGAAATTGCTAAAAGGAAATTAATGAAAAACCAATACTGGAAGATATCCTACGAGGATTTGTGTAATGGAAAAACAGAGGTAGCTGGTAATGAATATGATGACACAATTTCAAAATTATTAGATAAACAATTTTTCAAACAGGCTGCTATTAGTCTCATAATTACGACTCTTATTATGGTAAAAAACAAAAATGTTTCCTTAGCTAAATCTTATTTAAATGAAATATTAACAAGATATTCAAAATATAAAAAAGATTTTGGAAACTTACCTGAGATTCAAATCTTAAATGAACTTCTTTTTGCGTTGGAAAATAAAGATGACGAGCACATCGACTTATGCCTTAAAATTTTA
>JAUWZR010000285.1 GCA_030615235.1 Promethearchaeota archaeon | reverse complement strand
CTGTTTGTTTTTATTCTTTGTAAAGTATCTAAAATTATTTTAATATTATCAATAGAAGTCATCCAGTCGCTTAAATTCTCATTCTCTCTTAAAAAATCAATCGTTTTATCGATAAATTCTAAACCCACTAAAAATACATTTTCAGAGTTAATTTCATGGGCCTGATTGTTTGAAAAAGGTTCTAATCTTACTTCATTTAAAATATCGGAACTGTAGTTAATTATAATGTTTTTAATAGATAATTGATGTTCAAGAACATTATCTTTTGGATTGATTTCAGTGATTTCTGTCATAAGTTTGAGTTCGTCCAACTCAATTTGGGTAATCAATGGAGTGAAACGTACTTGAAGGTGCTTTTTTCCATAAAATTCATTTCCTATACGCATTATTTGAGTGTAGTTTTGTATAAAATTTTCACCAATGGGGGCGAATAAAACCCCCTCTGAAGAATCAAGCTGAAGTAACAATGGTAGGATTTTTTCTTGTTTAATAGCACCAGTTACAAGGATTTTTTGCCACGGAGCTAATTCCATTAGACCGTTTAATGGATTATCTACAATTACGCTTACTCTATCTTGAAGATTATTTCTCTCTAAATTATCTCGAGTAATCTTGGCAATATCTTGATTTGCTTCTAATATTACAATTTTCCCTTTAGGGGCTAATTTATGTGCAAGTGCGGCAATATACCCACTTTTAGCTCCTAAAATAAGAAGATCGTCATCTTCTTCTAATAATAACTGTTGTAGCATAATTGAAATCATATGCGGAGCAGATATAGTTCTAAGCGTTTCAGGGTTCTTTTTATTCAGGTAAAATAACACTGGAGCATCGTTATAAATTTTAAAATGGGAATATAATTCGTTAGGGATAAATTTTTTTAGAGGTACGTCTAAAAAGGCTTTAACCAATCGGATATCTCTCAAGTAGCCATTATAAATTAAGGAAAATAATAGCTGAATTTTTGAACGAAATAATTTGCGATTCTCCATTAAGACAACAAGATAATGATAAAATTTAAAGTTATTATATCTTTTTATATTAGAATATTAAATCTTCGTGATTATGTCACATCTTTAGGGTTTTATTTTTATGTTCGTTTTAGATGCATCAAACATTAAAAATGCTAGGATTACGTTATTTTTGATAACGTTCAATACGCTTCTGTATCTTTTCTTCTCTTTTGGCTTCGAAGATGTTTTTTATTTATTAGTTCAAATCAACAGTAAAGTGGTCTATGATTTAGAACTATGGCGTTTAGTAACATCAATGTTCCTGCACGGAGATGTTCTTCACATTTTCTCAAATATGCTTTCTCTATTGATTTTTGGATCGTATGTCGAACTCAGTTTTTCAAAATATGAATTTGTCTTAATCTACTTCATTTCAGGAATTCTAGGAAGTTTGCTTACTGTCTTTCTTTTACCTCTAAACACAATTAGTTTAGGAGCCTCTGGTGCAATTTTTGGGTTAATTGGGGCTGTTTTATCGATTTTTATATTTGATAGAAACAATCCTTTAATTATTTTAGGATTGATCTACGCTTTTTATTTCGTGATCTCGTCCTTTTCCTCTGAAGGAATCAACTACATTGCTCATATTTTTGGTTTATTAGGAGGTTTCGCAGCAGGATATATTCTTAGAAGAAAAAAAGGTAATGAACAACCATATTAAGCCCACTATTTTTTTTTCCTTTTACTTTTCATTGCTAATTCTATCGTAAAATCTTTGGGACATATGGCATTTAATGGGCATATATCACATTTAGGATGAATAGGTAAACAAATTTCTTGACCAAATCGCACAAATAAACGATTCACCCTAATCCAATGGCTTTTTGGTATGATTTCTTTTAATTTTTTCTCAGTTTGCTCTGGTTTAATTGTTTTAATCCATCCTAATCTATTTGGAATTCGATGAACATGCGTATCTACCGGGATTGCAGGAATATTAAAAGCATATACCAACACACAATTCGCTGTTTTTGCCCCTACCCCTGGTAATGAAACCAACTCGTTGAAATCTCGCGGGACTTCTCCCCTATAATCTTCTGATATGATCCGAGAGACTTCTTTAATACGAGCAGCTTTCACCTTATAAAATCCTGATTTATGGATTAAATTTTCTAAGATTTCAATATTTGCGTTAGAAATTTCTCGGGGAGTTTTATATCTGGAAAATAAACTTTTGGTAGCTTCTTCGGTACTCGAATCTCTCGTTCTTGCAGAGAGAATTGTTGATATTAATATTTGAAAGGGATCATTTCTTTTCTTTGCTAATTGATCTAAATGAGTTTCTCCTTCTATAGTATTCTCTATTTCATCGAGAATTTCTACATAATTCATAGTTTAGCTTGATTCATCGATTTTTTCGAACACATAAAGTTTTCTTTTAACAATTTGATTTTTTTTAGCATCAAGGATTGCTCTAACGTGCCCTTGTTTAAATTGGAGTTTTCTATTTGATTTGTTTACAATTCTATTTAAATCTAACATTGGTACAAGTTTGAATTTGTAAAAATTAGCCATTTCTTCTAT
>JAUWZR010000184.1 GCA_030615235.1 Promethearchaeota archaeon | reverse complement strand
TATTTTTCTTTATATTCATCTGAGCGTACGATAAACAATTCGGTATATGCTTTCGCCATACTTCTGAAGGGATCATTTTCATCAAAGGCAGTAAAAATCCAGCTATTGCAATAAGTTGAAGCAACAACACATACTTTAAGCTTTGCGAAAAGCTCAGAGTAATGTCTCAATCTTCCCCAAATCGGCATCCCTTCCCAATAAAGTCTATAACATTCATCATCTACCGCTCCGATGTTATTTTCTACTCTATCTTGTAATTCTGCTAATAGAATTTTATAATAATCCACAGCTATTTGAGTTCCTCTTAAAACGACCGCAGGTCCCATTTGGATGGTTCCATCAAAAAATGTAATGGGTGAAGGTATTGTTGCTGCCGTATCTAACACTTTTTTCCAAAGATCAGAGCATTCACGAGAGAGTAACACAATCTCTTTAAGTTTATCAGTATCAAATCTAATTGTAGAGATCTTTTCTAATGGTTCAATAATTTCTTCCATCTGTTGCGCTATAAATTTAATATGGGAGTTTGTGACTTCGCCTACGCATCTAGGAGTAGATACACCAACTAGTGGTGCTTTAAATTCATTAGCAAACCAACTGAACCAATCTTGAACCTCTCTACATTGATTTGTATTAAATACTAGCACATCTGGTTTTGGGATAGATTTGATTTCAGGGTATGCTCTGGATAATGGTGTAACATTTTTTAAATACGCACCTATATCCGCAGTGAGATAAGAGCATATTTCAGGTGAGTAACCTATTGCGTTAGCATATGGAATAAAATCAGTTGCCATTCTTGAAGAACCTAACAAAGCACTATGATTTTCTGGGAAATAAACTTTAAAATCTAAACTCCGTAAAATTTCAGCAGGACCTACACTTGAACACCAAGCGATTTTCTCATCGTCACTTTTAGTGGCATGATTTAACTCATGATAATAATCAGCCATCAATTGCTTCAATTCATTAGTTGCTGCTATCCCCTTTCGATACAATTAATACACCTCGATTTTAATCAGAGTATAATCCTTTATGAAAATTGTAATTAAATAATATAAGTTAGTCAACTAATACTTCCAAGATCAAAGCAGCGGCGGTATCCCCAGCAGCACATCCATCTGCTAAACCGTATCCTCCTCCATTTAACACTAACTCTTCAATCAATTCAATTATTGTTCTCAGCATTGTAGGTGCTTGGGGATGGCCAAATATAAGTGAACTTCCGTAATTATTCATATCTTTCCAATCAATATCCATCTCATTGCAGAAGAACACATCATTCACAGCAAAGGGATTGTGGGTTTTAATTACAGCTATATCTGCTATAGAGATTTTAGCTTTTTCTAAAGCTTTTTTTGCAGCAGGTACAATAGCCTTGGCCATAAATCCTTTCTTTGTCTTATGATCACCATATGATACAACTTTTACTTCAACATCTTCCCTTTTCCTTAAACCTTTTGCCTTCTCTCTTGTAGATACAATTATTCCACAATTACCATCTGCTGGATGTGTTTGAGTTCCATAAGTAACGGTTCCACCGGGAAGTACAGGTTTTATTTTTGAAAGTCCTTCCATCGTAGTTGGATATATGCCTTCATCTCCTTCTACAGTAGCTAATACCTTTCGCCCAGAGCGATTTTTAATCTCAATAGGGTCAATCATGTATTTTCTTTGGAACGCTCTATTATCCTTTAAAGAGTCTTGATACTGATTATAGCGCATTAGAGTAACCTCATCCTGCTCCTTTTTTGTAATACCTGCTTCCTTAGCTACATTTTCAGCTGTTTCTAGCATAGAATTTTTCGCAGCTGGATCGTAACCAAAATTATCCCACACCCAGTTTTCTGAATCCAAAGTGTTACCCGGTGCTTGAGGATTTGGATACGCAAGATGCGGTCCGTTAGAGCATCTATCCGCACAAATAACGAGGACATTTTCATTTATTCCTGTTTCAACATGTTGTGAAGCAATCGACACAGAATTTGTTCCAGTAGCACATGCTTGACTGATAATTGGCCCTGTTACTCTTTCTGCTCCGATCATACTTGCTAACCATGGACCTCCATAAAAACAATTAAGTTGTGGAATAGTAATGCCTAATATGAGCTCATCAAACTCATTAGGCGAAATTTCATTACTTATTAAAAATCTTGTTGTTATTTCGGCAGCAAATTTCATCGCATGGAGATTTTGGAAACTATTCTGCCACCTGCTAAAGGGTGTGCTCCAATACTGTCCATACGGTATATAGGCATTTTTAAAAACCATTTATTTACCAACTCTACTAGATTATTAATTTAATTTTTATTATTTACTTATTTATTATCAATTTGTTTATTAAATCGTTCTCGTAATATTCGGTGAATTACTTTACCTGAACCAGTTCGAGGCATCTCCTCTGATTGAATATAAATTATCTCTTTAGGTATCTTAAATCTCGCCAATTCTTCTTCGCAAAGTTTACGGAGGACTTGAGTTAGTTCATTTGAGGGTGTAGTTTTATTATCTAAGACACACACCGCGGTCACTTTTTCACCCCATTTATAATCTTGTAAGCCAATTACAGCACATTCAATAACTGCTGGATGGGAAACAATAACTTTTTCAACTTCTGAGGGGTACACATGCTCTCCGCCACTAATAATCATATTTGCTTTCCTATCTATGAGGTAATAAAAGCCTTCTTCATCCTTTTTAGCCATATCTCCAGCACTAAAAAATTCTCCTTTAAAAGCTTCCTTAGTTTTTTCAGGTAACTTGTAATACTCGTTAAACATCTGCGGACCTCGAGAATATAATTCCCCTATTTCTCCTAAAGACACAGGAATTCCATTTTCATCTAATAATTTAATGCAATCAGAACCAATGCACTCTTTTCCTATTGAACCTAATTTATTCATTTGATATTCAGGCCTAAGAAGAGTTACAAGGCCTGCTTCCGTTGAGCCATAAGCTTCAAATAGTTTTGTTTTATTAAAAAGATTCATTACATCTAATTTCATCTGTTTGGTTGCTGGAGCAGAAGAAGTCAAGAGAGTTCTTACAGAAGCAAGCTTGTATTTCTTTTTTACTTCTTCGGGAAGGCTCAATATTAAATTATAGTGTGTCGGAATCATGGATGTGAAGGTTATTTTTTCCTCAGCAATTATACTTAATACTTCCTCAGGATCAAAATTATATTCTATATGAATATAACAAGGAGCTCCTAAGTAAGTGAATACGAAAGAATAAAATGTAGAGTTAACATGTGATAAAGGCATTAAGATCATTCCATAATCTTGAGGAGTAAAGGAGAATTCTGCTTCATTAATGAGAAAAAATGCAGTATATGAACGATGAGACCGAATCACTCCTTTTGGACGCCCAGTAGTGCCTGAAGTATAAAGAATAACCCAAGTATCATCTGGAGTTGTTTTAATAGAAGGATATATTCTTTGCCCTATCTCTACAATATCTTCATAATACTTCCATCCATCTACGGGTTCATCAGCTATAAGAATGCGTTTTACTTTAGCAAAACCTAATTCTTCAGCTCTTTCCCAAATCTTCTCAGTAGCCTCTCGAAATCGAGACTCTACAAGTAACCATTTCGAATCAGAATTATTTATTATATATGAAATGTCATCAGGGTGTAAGCGAAAATTTAAGGGGGTTACGACTAAACCTCCTTTAGCAGCAGCTATATACACTTCCATAAATTCAATAGAATTATTTGATAAAATTGCAATCGTGTCACCTTTTTTTAAACCACTTTTAAGAAATCCATTCGCAAGTTTATTAGTTCTTTCATTCAATTCTTTAAATGTTAATTTTCGTCTTGAATCTTTCAAAGCAAGTTTATTTGGATACTTATTAGCATTAACATTAATAATCTCACCAATATTAAGCCATGTCATTTAAATAACCTCCGTTCATTAATCTCTCTATTTAAATTAATTATTTCTCAGTTTCAATGACTCAGAACGATTTCTAAAAAAATTTTAATCTTGTTTTAAACATCTAAGTTAAATAAAAAAGTTTTCCTTTTCCCATATTTATGGGATAATCATCAAGTTTTTACTTATTTAGGGGTAACTACTTGCTTTCCTCATAAATACCTTAAAACAATAGTTAGATCAACTTAATATAAAAATGTGATAAAATAAAAAATAGGAAAAACAAAAGTTTTACATTACTATAACTTTTGCCTCTCCATCAGTAACGACTTCATTTTTTTGATTGTAAACCTTTGTATCTACATCAAGAAATTGTAAGACTCCACTTTTACCTTCTTTAGTATACTTTTTTGTAATTGTTGCCACAGCTGTCATAGTATCACCAATAAAGACGGGGTTTTTAAAGATGACTTTTTGGGAAGCATAAAGCGCTCCTGGGCCAAATAGATGAACACCCAGTACTGCTGAAATTAAAGCAGAACTAAAAGCTCCATGTACAACTCGTGTGCCAAACATTTGGGTCTTAGCAAATTCTTCATTAATATGTAAGGGATTGAAATCACCTGATATTCCTGCAAATAAAGTAACATCTGCTTCTGTTATGGTCTTAGCGAACTTTGCAGAGTCCCCAACCTTAAAGTCATCAAATTTTACGGTTTTTAAAGACATAAATTCAAATAATGAAGAGACAGATAAAAATCTAGATGCTTAAAAAAAAGTGTTATACAGTATTTAAAAATAAAGTAAATTTATTCTTCCAAATCCATATAATTATCGATATTTTCTTTTCGCTTGATATAAATTGTTCGTAAATTAGTAAAATCGGCTTTAAAGCATACTTGGCATTCTTCCACATCATTGGGGGTTGAAGGTTCAACACGTACTTCATAACCAATTGATTCATATAATTCTACGTACTCATTTATTCTTTGTTCTTCCACAGTGAATCCTCTTTCCCAGTCTTTTCCTCTGGGTAGAATTTCTTGATCTTTTATTTCTTTATTCTTTTCTTTATCTGATACCAATGTTACTCTGTCTCATATTCAATTTTTGTTCGAATCTACATTAATTATAATCATTATGTTCGGTTTAAATATTCCTTTTTTTTATTTTCCATCTGAAATGTGCTTTTATTCCCACTAAACATTTTCTATTAACAAATTTTAAATGAATTTGAAGAATTATCTAA
>JAUWZR010000138.1 GCA_030615235.1 Promethearchaeota archaeon | reverse complement strand
TCTCCTCTTACGCAAGCATCAATAAATGAATACTTATTTAATATTCTAGTATCATTGAATGTGGCATGATAATTCCCAAATAAAATCTTAACATTTGGATTTATTTCTTCTTTTACTCTTTTAGCAATTTCTGCAGAACTTCTTCCAGTTCCTGCAGTTGTTATTGTCGAAAAACCTAAAATATCAGGGTCTTCGTGTTTTATCCACTTTAGTGTGTCCTCAACCGATAATCCTCTGGCAAATTGATCAAGTAGGGATACATCAAAATTGTTTACACTTAAATAGGAACCGAGGTATAAAATTCCCATAGGTGGAAATCCATAAAATTCTATTTTCTCTTTGTTATACTTCTCAGCCTCTTTAACTGTCCCACAAAATATACCTGTTTCTGGGGGTTTTGGAAAAATTAATGATACTTTCAAAAAATTCTAACCTAATTTCAATTGATAATATTACTAATAAATGTGCAAATTTATCCTTTAAATTAAATTCATATCATTTCTAATCTTTTAATAAGAATAAAGGTGAAAAATAAATCTTATAATTAAAATAACTTTTGATATAATTACTAGGATATAGATATATATTTTTAAAATTAAACAAAAGAATCTGATTTTCAAACTTCTTTAAGTTGCCTAAAAAATGAATCTAATTGATAAAAAAATCCAAAAAGTTGTCTTAGTAAACCCAAATTTTATTACTAAGAGTGTCACTGATAGTTTTACCATTCCTGCTTTAGGATTAGAATCCATAGCTGCAAATATTTACGATATCGTAAAAGTGAAGATAATTAATGCTAAAGTCAGAAATTTAAACATTAAGGACATAATGGAAGAAATTAATGAATTTAACCCAGATATTGTTGGAATTTCATGTTGTTTCACAATAGGTATTAATTTTGCTTTAAAAATCGCTAATGAATCTAAAAAGCGAGGTTTTTCGACCGTTTTAGGAGGATGGCATCCAAGTTTTGATTATTCTGAAATTTTAAAATATCCCTTTGTAGATATCATTGTACGTGGAGAAGGAGAAATTACTTTTCGGGAATTAGTCAAAAACAGAAATTTAGAGGAGATAAAAGGAATCTCATATAAAGATAATGGGATTATAATAAATAATCAAGATCGACATTTAATCAAGGATTTAAATAAATTACCATTACCAGCAAGAGAATTAAGAAATAAAAGGTCTTACCACCAGATTTTTCAGATGCCTATAGATGTGATCGAAACATCAAGGGGATGCCCATTTAAATGCACTTTCTGTAATATACATCTGTTTAATCGAGGGACCTATAGAACAAAAAACATAGAACGGGTTATTCAAGAGTTAAAAATCATTTCAAGTCAAAAAAAGGGCCAAAATGTTCTAATTACAGATGACAATTTCACAGCAAATATGAAGAGAGTAGAGAAAATTTGTGACCTAATCATTAAAGAAGGTATTAAATTAGATTTTATATGTCAAAGTAGAATTGATGTTATTAAAAATAATCCAAATATAATTAAGAAAATGTCTAAAGCAGGTTTTTGGCTTTTCTTTCTTGGTATCGAATCATTTAATCAAAAGTCTCTGAATGATATTCATAAACAAGTAAAATTTAGAGATATTGTAGAAGCAATTAAAATACTCCATGACAATGATATTGTAATAATAGGTAGTTTATTAGTGGGTTCTTCCTTTGAGGAAGAAGAAAAAGATACAAATATAATGATAAAAATAGTTAGGAAATTAGGAATAGACTTCCCGCTTTACTCCATAATGACTCCATTGCCCGGCACGAAGTTTAGAGACGATTTAATTGAAAAAGATTACTTAATATCCTATAATTGGAGTGATTATAATTTTACTACAGCTGTGAATCGACTCCATAAATTATCAAAGGAAAAATTAGAACAACTTTTATCTAAAGCATATTATTATGGATATTTTAAAAGAGGTTGGAAAAATACTTTAATAAGGCTTTATAAGAGGAAAGGAATTAAATTTATATTGTATTCAAGAAAAAATTTTAGGATCATAACGGATTTGTTAAGTTTTTTGATAACTATTAGACGAATGAAATATGAGATGGGTTCAAGATCTCCATTTAAATCTTCTAAAACAACTAATTATTTTCATAAATAAGATTTTCGAGTTTATTATCCTTATTATCTATCAATAACGATGTTATAATTTAGGTAAGTGTTTTTTCTTTATAATTAATTAAATCTTTTAAAGTAACAAATTCTACCTTTTCAGAAAGCGCTTCCTTGATAAATTTTCTTAATCTGTTTATAAATTTATCCCCTGTATTAATCCAGCGATCAGGTCTAATAAGAAGATTTTTGCATTTATTAAATAAGTTTAATTGGTTGAAAATAAGAGCTCTCATATCTATTGCTTCCCAAGGGTGAAAATATAATATATCTAGATTCTTTTTAAAGATCCAATTAGAAAAAACTTGAAGATTTACAGGAAACCTAAAAAATACATTAGAATTTGAAGGAGGAAATTCATAGATTTGGTAACCATTTATTTGGTATTTTTTCAAATTTCTAGGGGAACTTATTGAGGAATCATATTTAAATCCTAATTCAGCTAAAATTTTCAGTAGGAATAAAGGAGGTTTTAAATAAGGCGCTCTAAACCCAATAATCTCTGAGTTTTGACAGAGGTTCTCTATAAGTTTCTTATTTTGATAGATCAATTGACGACATTTACTATAATCTAATTGATTTAAGCGTTCGTGATTTAAACTATGGCAAGCAATTTCATGGTCTTTATGTTCAATTATTTTTACATACTCCGGTAAATGTTCAATTATATCTCCAGTGCAAAAAAAGGTACCTTTGATGTTGAAATCATCTAATATTTTTAATATCTTCAATAATCCAATCTTTACTCCAAAATAAGAGTTGAATACTCCTGGAATGTCCCTCTCAATATCAAAGGTCAATACAATTTTCATTATATAAGCATAAGTTTTAATATTAAATAAAAATCAAATTTTAAAAACACTCAACTATGAATTATAGAATTAAATTTTATAACCGATTTAATCTCTTTAACTTAACAGACTATGTTTGTTAAAAGTCAATCTGTATTTCTTAAAATTTATAAAATCTAAGAATTCTAGCGAACTAAACTTGATAAATCTATTTAAATACAAAAAAAAGTAAATTTTTATATATTTATCTTTTTTATTAAGAATAGTCACAAATTTAGAAATTAAGAATAAAAATCAAGGGTGATAGAATGCCAATAATGAGTGGTTGGGAGGTTTCTCCTGATAGAGTTGATAAGTTTGAAAAAATGTTGAATACAGACCCAGTAGGTGATCCAATTATAACCTCAAAATGCAGGCTCGGCAAAGATAATGGCTTATTAGTTGCAAGTAACAACGAGTTTGCTTGAAGAATACAAGCGGGGATATCTACTTCGATGTATTCAATGGGAAAAAGTAAGTGGGTACGATGGCACGATGTAAGTAGAGTTGACCCAAAAAAAGAAGGTTTTATTGTAGCATACTTAAAAGTAAGAGACAAGAATGGGAATCTAAAAATAGATGGCAAGGGTAATCCTAAATTAAAGAAATGGCCCCTTATATTAAGGCAAAATAAGAATGAGGAAAAAGGTCATTATTTGCAAAGAAGATCAGCTTTTCACGGTATTATGTCAGACTTATTTAACCAGAATAAAGGAGACACAGATCCTCCTACAAGTGATTCTAGAATCTAAAATAGTTCTGTCCAAATATTTTCAATTTATTTTTTTTTATTATTCTATCCGATTTTATACAAAATTAATTGGCCTATATGTAAATTGTTAATTCTAAGTTTCCATACTTTAAGCTCAATATAGGCTTAGAAAAAGAAGCATAATTAAAAAAATGTAAATAAAATAATTTAGTTTAATTTTGAACCACATTCCCCACAAAAACTTCCTGTTTCCGTCAAGTGAGCACCGCAGTTTGGGCAAAACTTGTTTTCTTCACTTGGCATAGTTTCTATTTGGGAAGGTTGTGGTTGGGCTGGTTGTTGCGTTGCAGCTCCTTTACTAGAAATTTCATTGTAAATAGAACCCCAAATTTTTTGAGTGGTTATCGCTCCGTGGGTTGGACAAGAAGTTTTAATTAAAGTCCAGGGTGCTGAAACCCTCATATAACTTTGTTCAGCTTCCTGTCCACATTTATAACACCGAAAAACGCCATCATGGATGAGATTAATATATTTGTCTTTATCATTTAAAGGAATTTTGAAAGCTCTGCCACCATGAACAGGGCATCTTTGTTTAACGATAACTTTATTTCCCGCCACTTTCACAAGATAAATATTGCCAACTGCCCCACATTTAGGACAGCTAAATGTTTTACTATAGTCAAGATCCACCATTAAATTTTCACTTGATATTATTTTTATTAAGAAAAAAATGACCTAACACATTTATATTCTTTATTATATTGTCAAAAAATATTAAGAATATTTACAGATAAAATGGGAATCTCGTTAAATCTGATGAAGAATTCAGCAAATTTAGGCTAATGTTTCTAATCTTCCTTTATCGATACAAATTTATGTATAAATGGATCGTATTCAATAGTATTTTTTCTACTAATTACTTTATCAATTAAGTCTCTAAAAATTTTAAAGAAAATATTTTCAAATCCTGCTTCAAAAATTTCATAATTCCACCTAAAATTTGCTATAAATTTAATCAATTTAAAAATTGGGATACTTTCTTGTTCAAAAACTTTCCTACCTATGATAGCACTAGTAATTGAAATCATTTCTAGTTGATTTTTATTTTTTAAATAATTTGATGCTCGCTCTCTCCGAATTTTTGCCCAATTAAGAAGATTAGATGGGGGTTCGAAGCCAATTTGTTTAGCAAGATCATAAATTACGGTTGTTGGATAAGGAAAGAGTATTTTTACAGAAAATTCACATTTAGGATTAATCTCTTTAATATTTTTTATTAAACTTATAGTTTTTTTTTACATCTATTTTAGTTTCACCAGGTATTCCAATCATCCAACTATAATCAGCACTAATATCTGTATCTTTTGTAATTTTAGCACTTTGAATTATGTCTTTTATTGAAATATTTTTATTCAAAATATTTAACACTCGTTGAGAGCCTGATTCTGCTCCAAAATACATTTGAACGCAGCCATGACTTTTTGCTTCTTCAGCTAATGAATAGTCTAGGCGATTAACGCGTAATTCTGCTTTCCACCTGATATCTTTTTCCTTAAAATAGTCAAACAGAATTTTAATCCGTTTTGAATTAGCAAAAAAATAATCGTCATAGAAAGTAATTTTCTTAGAGCCAAAATCTAAGCATTTATCAAGCTCTTGGATGCATTTCTCAGCCGTCCATCCCCTCCACACATTATTAAATAGAGTATTATAGCAAAAAGCGCATTTAAAAGGACAACCTCGACTTGTTATCATATTGAAATTCCCATTTCTTATGTAGCGCTTAGGATTTATTAAACTCCATGGTATACTCAATTCATTTATTTCAGAAGTTGTTAACTGGTTAGAATTAGGATTGTGAAATATTTTTTTACCTTTCTTTAATGAGAGCCCTTTAATTTGACTTATATTTTTACCACTTACAAGTTCGTGATAAGTTTTTTCTCCTTCACCTCGAATAACAAAATCAATGAATTTATTTTGAAGAGTTTGTGTTGGAAGAATAGTTGAGTGAAGACCACCCCAAACGATTTTGATTTTATTAAACTCTTTCTTGATAGATTCACAGATCTTCAGAGCATAATAAATTTGTGGCCCAGTCATTACTGAAATACCAATAAATTCAGGGTCATTTTTAGAAATGGTATCAAATACTTGAGACAATTTATCAAATCGTAAATCGAAAATTTTTACATCCACATTTCTTTTAAGTAGGTAATCAGCAATAAATAAAATAGAATAAGGTGGAGTAGGGATTTGAGCCTTTGCAAATTCAAGTTGTGGATAAATTAAAATCGATTTCATCGTTTCTCCTTTATACCTTATTTTTTAACTTGAAAATTGTAAGCATTTTTTATTTATCAGCCAATTGGATAATTCTCTGTTATATTATATCGTCTAATTCATTTTTTTTTGCTAATGCATAATAAATATCTTTTTTTGAGTAATACTGGCTAATCCGTTTTAGACTACGTTTAATAGTTAAATGCCTTCCACTTGTCAATACTGATACAAAATTTAGTGTTCTAACTTTACCCTTTTTCATTTTTCTGATTAGATATATCAAGGAATCTGAGAAAACCTTGTCGATTCCTAATGAGTTTGGAGTTGACTTAAAACCTCCTGTTTTTAAAAATATTTCTCTTCTAACGATCATATTACACCCTGTTAGTTCAGGATATCCCAATAGTGATTTTAAAGAATAATATAAATGCATATTGATGTTAAGAAAGAAATATTGTGTGATAGTAAATCTCTGCGAGGCTAACTTAAACGAAATTGCCTTTCCATTATGATAGTTAACTCTCGCACTGCAAGCATATAAATTTTTACGATTTTTAAAGATTTTATAAATTTTTTGAAAGAAGTATGGATTTATTATCGTATCTGCATCTAACAATATAAGTAATTCGCCAGATGTTTTAGAGATACCATAGTTCAATTGAAACGCTTTACCTTTTTTTGGTGATATATACACTTTCGCAAAATTTTTGGCTATTGATACAGTATTATCGGTACTTTGTCCATCAACTACAATTATTTCATAAGTAAGATCACATTTTTGCCGTTTAATTGCTATTAATGTACTTCTTATGTTATTTTCCTCATTATAAGTAGGGATAATAACTGTTATATTTGGCGTATAATTCATTTCTTTTCTAAGGAATAACAGAAAATTTATATATTATTAGAAGATGATGTGTTATTATTCTATAAATACTAGATTGATAAAA
>JAUWZR010000005.1 GCA_030615235.1 Promethearchaeota archaeon | reverse complement strand
CGAAGGATAAATAAGAAAAAAAAGAAATAATGTTAGGCTTTTAAGAAATCTAAAATTTGTTGATTAACTTCTGATGTTTTCTGGAGCGTACTCCCCGTTAACTAATATTCATTAGTAAAAAAGATTTTTTTATGATTTTAGAAAGTTTATTATGAATTCATTAATCTCGGGTGCTCGTTCAATTGGAGATGTATGCCCTGCTTTTTCTAGCACTTCAAATCTACTTTTAGGTATATTATCATGGATAATTTTATTAACTGATACGGGCATACTTCGATCATGACTGCCCGCAATAATTAAGGTTTCATTTTTAATATCTGACAAACGGTCGACTACATTGAATTGACTTAAACCATAAGCAAAATTCTCAATGTCTTGTACCGAAATAGGATTGTTTTTATCTTTCTCAATCAAATCTTCTGCTGAAAATAATCCATGAATCTTTTTTTTAGGGTTTTCCATTAGTAGTTTCTTGAATTTTCTTGAAAAACCGGGAGTTGCAGAATCGAAGAAGGCTTTAATAGGATTCTCCTTAACTGCATTCATGTGCTCGATTTTACCTTGTTTATACATTCCTATAGCGGTATCATCACCAGGCCAATGAGAAAATGTATTGATTAGAACTAGTTTCATAAGCATTTCAGGATAATGAATAGCAAATTCTTGTGCTACCATTCCTCCAACAGACCAACCTACAATGTGGGCTTTATCAATACCTAAAGCGTCCATTAGACCTTTTGTATCATCTGCTAGCATCTTATATGTTAACTTATCAATAGGATGATCTGATTTACCAGAGTTTCTATTATCAAATCTAATTACTTTAAAACATTTCGAAAGAGGGACAAATTGTCCAACCCATTCTTCTTTAGTTACTCCAAATCCATGAATGAGAAGCAAAGACTCTCCTTCACCAAGAATTTCATAGCAAATATTTATACCATTAGCTTCGGTAAATTTTTCTACCATATATTTTCACATATAATACTATAATATTCAAATAAAATATTGTTTTAAATTAAAACTTCGGGTTATATCTTTTCAAAAATATTATTCAAGAAATTCTATGATTGCTTTATTTACTTCTGGAGCTCTTGATTTTGGAGATTCATGTCCTGCTTTTTCTATAATCTGATATGTGCTATTTGACATTTTTTTATGAATCTCAAGCATTTTCTCCTTAGGAACTAGTCTATCGTGAGAAGCTGTAAGAAGTAAGGTTTTGTGTTTAATTTCATGTAGTTTTTCGTAAGCATTATGAGTTTTAAATGACGATGCTATATTTCTAACATCTTGAGCTGTCGGGGGATCTGTCTTATAATATTTAAGAATATCTTCTACTGACCATAAACCATAAAATTTTTCTTTTGGATTTGCTTTCATTTTACTTCTAAATTCATGATAAAACCCAAAATGAGTACTCTGCCAAAAAGATAACTCTGGATCTTTTTTTGCGAGTTCCAACGCTTCAATTTTAGTATTAACATATGTTTCAGGATCAAAATCATTAGGAAGTTGTGCTAGTGTATTTATTAAAACTAATTTATTCACAGTATTAGGATATTTCAAAACGTAGTTCAAGCCTATCATTCCTCCTAATGAAAGTCCAATTAAATGTGCTTTATCAATTTCCAAATATTCCAATAGACCCTTAATGTCGTCTACAAACATTTCCATAGTGTATGGAATATTTGGTCGTGCTGATTTGCCCGATCCTCTATTATCAAATGATATAACCTTAAATTCATGTGAAAGAGCAGGAATTTGTGCCATAAAACTTTCTTTTTTCGAGCCAAATCCATGTATCAAAACAATAGGATATCCCTCTCCTTGGACTTGATAGCAAATTCTAATGTTGTTAATTTCAACAAATTTCTCTGCCATAAATACTGTAAGATTAAAATGAAAATAAGTATATTTGAAAAAACTTTTAATTTATTTTACCATTAAATTGTCTTATGATAGAGAAGAAAGTTTTAATCTCTTCTGGGGAAGAAAAAAATCTCCATGGAGTCTTTTATTTTGCCAAAGAAGAAAGTACAATAGAAAAACCACCCATTCTAATCATGTGTCATGGTTTTACAGGTGATAAATCTGAGTGGGGCCGCTTTCCTGAAACAGCGAAGGCTTTAAATAAAGAAGGGTATGATGCGTTAATCTTTGATTTTTCTGGTTCTGGTGAAAATAAAAGGGAACCGATAACTTTAACAAAACAAGCCAACGATCTAGAAAATGTGTATTCTTGGGTCAAAAATCAAGGATATTTAAAAATTGCGGTATTGGGGCTCTCGTTTGGTGGGCTTACTTCAATAAAAGCAAAATTACCTGGAATTGTAACTTATGTATTGTGGGCTCCCCCTTTATTACTTCACTCAACATCAGACCAAGTTGATTGGTTTAAAGATATAGATAAAGGACCCGTAGAAATTCCATCATCTGGAGAAGGAGATCCTATAATTATTGATATGAATTTTGTTATGGATGTTGCTAATTTTCGGATAAGACCTGCTTTGAAGAAGCATATATTTCCAACTCTTGTAATCCAAGGTACTGCGGACGAACAAGTTCCTTTAGAATTAAATAAGAAAGCTTTTAGTATGATGCCTCAGGATGATAATCATAAGTTTGTAGAAGTTCAAGGCGCGACTCACGATTTCGAAGAGAAACACCTACAAGAATTTATTGAGGAAACAGTAAGTTGGTTAAAAAAATATTTCTAAAAAAAAATAGTTTAACTTTTACTTTTTGACCAATTTAGGAGAGTCTAATTTTAGCATTTTAAAGTTATCTAATAAGTTCTTGTAACATTTATCATTGACTACAAATTTACCCGGTGCTTTGGATAGTATCTGAGAGTTAGAGACTTTTTCCGTGTGGTTAAGTATCATTTTTCCGTAGTAATTTTTAGAAAACTCGTGAATATCGTAGGATGTGTCGTTTATTTTGTATATTTTGCATTTTAAAAGATGTTGCTTCAACACGTAAATTACTTTAACAGTCCATTTTTTAAAGGTAGGGAATTGCTTCAGCGCTTTTATATTAATTAACTCCAACTGATTGCTTTTAATTAAATCGCTTAGTTTTAACGATACGAACTTCTTAAAATCTAACTTTAGTTCTTGTAACGATTGCTTTTTTAAAGAATTACTTTTAAATCCAGTTAGATACGATGGATCTGTGAAAATTTTTGAATGCCGCTCGAAGCCTATTATTCTCAAAACTTTATTTTTATAATTTGGTCTCTGTATTATCTTTAAGTAAGTTTTATTTAGTTCTTTTAGAATTTTACTTTGGATAAAGTTACTAAAATATTTCCTGACGCTTTCTTTTTTTGGTAAAAAACTTTTTTTAAACCTTTCATCTATTTTATCGTATGCATCTAGCTCGTCAATTTGGTATTCTTTTAATTGTGCTATAATCTCGAAAGGGATATATGTCGAGATAAATTCTATTCCTTCCCATACGAGTTCTATCGCTGTTTTTATGTTGATTCTCCTTAAGGGTCTTATAATTTTAATGTTGCCCGCTATAATTGCGATTGGGGTTGTCTTACACAAAATCAAATCAAATGGTTTAATTTCGTGTGTTAAAGGATGATTACTATCTGGGACCAGGAATCCATCAGAAAATTGACATATATAACTTCCTAATATGGGTTTTTGGGCTAAATCCCACTCAATTAACATAAATTTTTCTAATTCCTTAAGGTTCACTTCAAAATCTAAGTCAATTACTTTATCGATATATACGGTATTTTTAATTTTTGGACTCTCACTTCCCCAGAAATCCTTTACTAAATTTCTAACTGGGTTATTTCCATCAAAAATTTCATTAAAAACCGGGTAATTTTCTATAAAATAACTCTGTTCAAGATATTCTAGGTGATGTCTTTCGAGACCGCACTTTTCTAAAATATAATAATACAACGGGACCTCGGACCGAGGAGAAGAAGCCCAAACTAGCGTCGGGTAGTTGTATCTATAATTGAATTTCATTTGTTTGAGTTTGTCGGATAGAGTGTTCGCAATCACTAATGACCTAAGAAAAGCGTGCTTCTGCTTAAGCCCCTCTAAATATAGGTCTCTCAACTTTTCCTTATAGATACCGATCTCTGAATAGATTTCGCTATTATTTTTGAAATTGCAATTTCTCGCTATAGCTAAATAGCCATCCATGTTATCTTCTGATTCCATATTCAAAATTGCTTCGTTAACGGTTTCTAGCAATAGTTCTGCGATTTGCTCCTTTAAATCTAACTTTGAAATCTTGGGAAGTTCTTTAAAAAAATCGGCTAATAACATTTCAGAGGCAAACTTATGAAGTAATATATATCTAAGAATTGGATTTTCGATAGCAGTTGCATTCATTTTTTTAATAGTCTCAATGACAAGTTTTTTAGGGAAATCGAGGAAAAGATTTTGTAAGTTGAGAATTGTGTCAATTTTTCTATATAATTCATATTCCATTATGCTATTAAAGGTCGAGCTTATAAACTTAGGATAATCGGTAATATAATCTCTTACTTCCTTAAATCTTACTGAATATTTTATGAATTGGTCATTTAGTTTGTATTTAAGAGAAATATCTGCGATCTTCTTTATGTAATCTAAATTATTAGATTCCTTATGAGCTTGGTCTAAAAAATTTATTGCCTCATAATATTTTGAGTCTTTAATTAATTCCTCTGCTTTAACTATGAAATTTTCAGTTTTACTTTGCTTAATCAGATTAAAATTCGCAGAGAAATTTATAGTTCTTATATCTTGACACACACTTTTGCATATATCCGGTTCAAGTAAGAGTAAAACCTTAACGATATGTTTACAGAATTTAGTATTTTTTTTAAAATCAGGACAATCGTGGACGATATTTACGCGTTGATCGTCTTGAAATATGTTTACTACATATTTTGAGTTACCGGAGCCTTGAAGATTAACTAAAATTTTAATTTTTGGACTCTTTACCACATTGAAATTAATTATGTTTTTATTTGGAATGTTTTTTCCTCGATTAAATCTAGCTCCCATTACATGCCTTTTGAATAAATCGCCATTTTGAATAAAATTTTTAAGACTTATATTGTTCACCTTTATAACATAAGTGGAATTAATTTATTGGCTGGTAATGATTTCAGATATCAATTTTGGAAAGTCTCTCCACTGGTTTAATGTTAAAAGAACTCCATTGGCCTCTTTTACCATTTTTTTTGCCATTACCGGAGAAAATCCAAATTTTGGAACGACCATCACGAATTTTATATCTTTATCTTTCATGATTTTTAATTCTCTTAAGCTATTTTTGAAGTCAAAAACATCTGCGTCTGTGAATAATATGTTCAGTTTGTATTTCGAGCGGGCTTTTTTTTCAAATTGAAGATTTGCCCATTTAAGTGCGTGGTTTATACATTTGCCTCCCCTTGCGGTTATATCAAGTAATTCGTCAACAACTTTTTCCATTTCAACATCTTCATCAAGATTCTTTAATTTATGCGTGTTAGACTCAAAAAAAGTGAGTGCGATTTCTTCTGGTTTAAAAGCATATACTAACATTGTTGTGCATAACGCCATTTGAGCTAACTTGTTTCCACTCATACTTCCGCTTATATCCAATTCAAGAACCATGCATCGAAGACCATCAGTAGTTTTTGATACTAAAAAATCGTCGTTAGAAATTGTTTCAACGGTTTTCCCGCCCTCCAGTAAATTACTTATAGTCTCTTCTAGATCAATTAATTCAAAATCGTCCCCTAAAGTGTAAGGGATTACAATATTTTCTACGAGAGGTCCAGATTTGGCGGTACCAATTAAGGAGTTTGCAGCATTAATACCTAAATCAATCATAATTTGTTTAATGATCTCTTTCAACTTCTTTTTGATCTTAGCAGAAACATTATGTCTTGAATAAAACCATTGTTCTAATAAATCCAGACCACTGCCAGCACCCAGAGACGAAAACGCCTTATCTAAAGCATCGTCTCCCATTTGTTCAGCGGACCTTAATACTTGAGATAAATTTTTCTCGCTTAATGCACTCAGAACATCTAAATTCGGTTGTTTTAGGGGAGCTCCTCCTAACGCTAACTTAACAATCTCGTCAATCTGCTGGGGAGATAATTCCATCTGCTCGAGATAATCTTTATATGTTTGGTAATTCGATTGATTCTCCTTGACTATTTGTTTAAAGACTTTATAACTTTTCTCGATTAAGTTAAGAATTTCTATTTCTGTCATATTGAGCCTTTTGCCTGCGTTTTTAATAGAATTAATGTTCGGAGAAAAGCCATTCTTGTTAAAATCTTTAACCATATTACTTAACGAGTTTTTACTAGCCGCACCATCGACTGCATTATCAACTAATTCAGAAATTTTATTGTTCAATTGCGATTGGCAAGATAGATCGCTACAATTTTCTTTAGATGCAACTAAGTTATCGATGTAATTCTTTATCTGGGCGTCGACCATTTGTTTATCGCTGTAATCGTCGTTTATTGATTGAACATCTTTATCAATAATCTTTGACATTAATTTTCGCCACGCGGGAGACTTAATAGGGTTATTAATTAAATCTTTTTTAATGTCAGTTGAATTTTTTCCTTTACTAAAATTATCAAAATTGGCGATAATTTCATCTAAATATTGTTCGCTCAAATTATCTCCAAAATATTGATCAAAGTTCTTTGCATTATTGTAAGCGTCTTTAAATGGGAGCTTCAAACTAGTATTTAAGATATTAACCAAATTTTTCTTCTCTATGTTGGGATTTGAACCCAAAACTCTTGAAGTGTTAAAGATATCGTTTAAATTTTTGTTAGAATTAGAGAGATTTTGTTTCAAAAGACTTTTTAATATGTTTTGACCTTGTTGGGTTAATATGTTAGATCTCAAGGCAAATTCAGCAATGCTCAATCCTTCAAAGGAATTATCCCTTAAAGCATTTTTAAGACTTTCCTTAAAAATGTCCAAATTTTTGTCCTTTGCGAGTTGAGACATTATTTTTTCTTTTAACGAGTCAGATTTCGAAATAATATCATCCAGCAAATCTAATTTTTCTGCCGCATCTATATCCTCAGGCTCTAAATGGTTAATTTTGTTTTTTAATAATTCTTTTGCGTAATCGAGTAAAGCTTTTAAATCCTTAAATTGATTGAAGTTAGCAATAGCGTTATTGTCAATGACATCTAAAGCTGTTTTATATGGATCTTCTTCCAGCTCTTTGCTAAATTGGTCAAAAAAATCGTTTAAACTCTCATCCATTAACTGATCTAAATCAAGATCTTCTAACTCTTTAAAAAAATTATTTAATAATTCAAAATCGTCAAACATCTCATCTAATTCGCTCAAATCTAATCCTAAATCATCGAATAAGTCTTGGGCCGTTTCACTCGCAAACATATCAGATTTTACCATGTCAGAAGACATATGATTTTTCATGGGTTCATTATATGTTAATAACTCTGTAGCAATTTTGCGGGCTAACGCTTGATTTTCAAGAGGACTAGTAACAACTGCAATTTCAATAAAGTCGTTGATTTCACAAACGCCTTTATTCATAAATCTTGCTATTATTAATTTACAAATTGCAATGGCTTGGCGGATCGATGGCTTATACATGCTTTTCTCATGGTTCCTTAACGCATTTATGAACTTAAGAGAAAACCAAACCGGGCTTTGGGGGAAGATTATCATTCAGATCAATACCATACATTAATTAATTTAAATTATGCAGACCCTAGAACTTGAGAGATTATGTTAGTAATAACATCTTTGGCTTTAACACCAGGCTTTGCCTGGATAGCTCCAAACAAAACATTGCTTGCAAGATTCCTTAGAATTTTATGTGTATCTGCTTTTTTATTTCTTTTCTGAGCCACACCAGTTAACCTAGCCAACGCAATACCGCTTCTTAAACTGGCTGGAGTTTGGACCTGGTGATGGGTACGAGTTCTATTAATAATTAAGTAGATTTTCTCTAAAATGCTCTCTTCGACTTTATAATATGGATTATTATGCTCTATTATTTTCATTTCGGTCTTTTTGTCAGGGTAATCAAGCTCAATCCAGACATTAAATCGATCTTTTAGGGCTTCACCTAATCTATGGGTCCCTACTAATTCTGATGGATTCATAGCGCCAATAAAGAAAAAACCAGGGGAAGATTTGACACGCCCTATGTGTGGAATGGATAAAGTCCTTTCTTCTAATGGTTCTAGTAGTGAGTTTTGCGTATACTCCGTAGCACGATTTATTTCGTTCGCTAAAAACAATCCACCGTTTAACATCGCTTTTATGAGTGGACCCGGATTGAACGCTTCGAACGAAAAACCTTTCTGGATTGTTGTCGCTGGATTAAATGACCCTATTAAGTGAGACGGTTTGGTTGATTCATCGAATGTTATCCACTCAAATGAATCATTTCCAGTGATTTCTGCTCTTGATTGAGCATAATACCTGCATAGGGTCGTTTTACCTATTCCTGGTGGTCCTACTAAAATTGGGTATAAGTTGGAAGCGTCTGCTTCAAACATTAAATCAAGAGCTTTCTCATATTGACCTGTTAAAACGATTTCTAGCTTTTCTTCCTTTTGAGAAAGTAGATTTTTTTCAAACAAATCTTTTAAGCTAGCTTGTTTCTGATTCAGTTGACCTTTATCATTAAGTCTTAAATACGGAGAGCTCTTTAAAATCGAAAGATTATCTAATCTTTTTTCTTTAGGCTCTTTCGGAGGTGTCTTTTTAGCAGCAGCATTTTTAGTTGTTTTACTAGTTTTTGCAGTCGTTTTGGTTCCTGTTTTAGCTGGAGTTTTATTTGGGCTTTTTTGAGTTTTATTAGTTTTATTATTTTTAGTTACGGGTTTCTTTGCCATATAGAAAACCTTTAAAGTTAGATTTATGTATTTTGCTGATTAATAATTAATTTTAGTCTCTATATAAAAACCCAGAGAATTAAGAAAAAGTAAAATGTTGATTTAAAAACTATTCTTTCTTTATAATAGGAAACTCGCAATATTCGCAGTTTCCATTACCATCTAAATGCATTTCTTTTAAACCAAAGTTTGTCCGTTCAATAACTAATCTTGAGCATCTAGGACAATATGTATTTTCATATTTTGAAGAAGGCAAATTTCCTAAGTAAACAAATTTTAAACCGACTTGTTTTGCGATATCATATGCTTTATTTAAAAATTTTATTGGAGTAAGGTTAAAAAGATTATGTTCATGAGATTTATAATGCGGAAAAAAGCTAGTAATATGAAATGGAATTTCTTCTCCTAGATCATTTATTATCCTTTCTGAAATTGATTTAATTATTTTTTCATCAGTATTAATACCTTCGATAAGAAGTGTTGTTATTTCTATATGAACACCTAGTTTTTTCGCTAATTTGGCATTTCTCCATACATTTTCTATGTTGCTATCACAATATTTTTGAACTATACTACTATCACCTTTTATATCTATATTCATGGCATCTAATCCGCTCTTCACCAATTCTTTTAATACTTCCTCAGTCATATATCCATTAGTAACATATGTATTGTATAGCCCTTCCTTTTTTGCGAATTTAAACACATCCAATGAGTATTCAAATAGTAGAGTAGGCTCATTAAACGAGATTGATGTTCCCTGGCAATTATTTTTTAGAGCTAGCTCGATTACTTTTTCTGGTGACAAATAATCTTTTGCCTTTCTGGCCAAATCAACAATATTTTCTTTAGGATGTGAAATATGGTGATTTTGACACCAAAAACAATTGAAGTTGCATCCATAAGTACCAATGGTTATAGCTATACTTCCTGGATGATAATGAAATAATGGTTTTTTTTCTATAGGATTGAATGATAAAGCAGGAATTAATCCATAAACAATTGTATAGATAACTCCAGCTATATTAATTCGAGTTTGACAATAACCAACTTTTCCTTTTGCTATTTTGCATTTTCTTTCACAAGTTAAGCATTGGGAGAATTTTTCATCGATTTTTTCATAAAATCTTGCTTCTCTTAGAAATTTTTGGTTAAGTAAATCCATTGGAACACAATTTTTACAATATTTAAATTATATTTATCAGGAGATTATTATTTGCATTCATTTTTCTATGTCAATTTTGTAAAATTGTAAATGATAATCAATAAATTCTATAGTTTCGCTGATATTAATAACATTTCTCCCTTGTAGTGAAGATTACCTTGAACTTTTACTTTTAAAGTATTACTATGGTGCTATAATTAAAATGATGATATAAGCAAGTATAAGATTTCCTAGTATAATTCCTACATCCTTTAACGAGGTTCGACCTAACAAATCTTTACGAGGTTTCCTGAATATATACATGATTCCAAAAGGAAAGAAAATTATTGGTAGAAATATAATGAACTGTGTAATGATTAGCGAGATTATTGCTATTGTTAGCGATGCTGAGGAAGCAATCCAAATTACCAATTGAGAAGCCTTTGGAGATAACTTTGATAAGGAGTCTCCATCAATTAACTCGTGTAGCATTTGACCCGTAAAACCTACGGATGCCACTGAAAGTAGTATTAATAACTCAAAAACAGATAGATTGGGGAAAAAACCTAAGATTATATCGCCAGCATTAATTTTTATCATCATCCATGGTAAAACGATGTGTGAAATACCTAAAATGATATGGTTAATGATAACAAGTGATTTGAATAGACAATAAAAAATTACTAAAATAACGATGATCACTAAATAAATTCCTAAAAGTGGATACACAACAATTCTATTCATAAAACAGATGGTCCCTATTAAGAAACTCGCTACCGAAATCGTTAAAATTTCTTTACGACTATAACCACGAACTCTTTCTAGTGTTTCCGTCTCATCTGGATCGTTCATATCTATAACATCATTTAAGGTATTTCCTGTAATAGCATAAAATGCAAACCCCGCTAATATCCAAACGTGAGGAATAACCTCGTAATTATTTAGATAAATGCTGAGTAAACAAGGTACAAGTACGCTAAAGATATATTCAATTCGCAATAATCTAAATCCATTACTCATAGAAAGAATCACATTAAGTTATATTATAATGAATTAATAATTAATAATGTAAAAAAATTTAGGAATTTATTGAAACTATATTATATAACTACCAATTTATATCCTTTAAAAAAACATTCTTATTGCTAAACCTATCAAAACGATTGACACAAAGAACTGTAAATAACTTTTACGCATCTTCCTTGATATTTTCGCACCCAATATCGATCCCAAAATCGAACCGATTGCAATAAAGAGCCCTATTAAATAATCAATCTGCCCTATAAAACTTTTTATAACTGTATTGTATATTGCGGTAAAGAAAATTATAGATGTTGAGATAGCCGTAGAATTGTGAATAGGGAAATTTAGGACCATATTAAGCGATGGGGTGTTTATTATGCCACCACCAATTCCTAGAAGGTTGGCTAAAAATCCCGCTAACATGAACAGCGGTATTGATTTCTTGAAATTTAATTTATTATTTTGATTATTTAAGGAAAACTCGACATGGTTAATTTCCTGTTTGTTATTTTGATTCTTTGATTTATTAGCTTTATATATCATGTTAAATCCTGCAATAAGTAGTGTTGTTGCAAATAACAGTTTTAATATTGAATTATCGATAATTATTAAAGAAAAGATGATAGAGGCTAATATACTGCCCAGTATAGAGAAAACACTAAAAATTAACGTAAGTTTAATAGTTGTCCTCTTTTGTCGTAAATAGGTTATAAAGCCTGCTAAAGAAGAAAAAAGAATTATAAAAGTACTCGTATCTACTGCGATGTTAATAGGGATAAAAAAAAGAAGAGTCATTATTGATACAAAGAAGACTCCTCCACCGATTCCCGCAATAGCAGAAATAGCACCAGATAGTAGTCCTAGTATAAGTAACAAAGAAATTAGTAAGAAAGACAATTCCATAGGCAAGTAAATTACACAATTATCATAAATCTTATTAAAAATTAGAAAGAGAATCCTAATCAAAAAATTGAATGAAAAATCAATTATTAAATTATAAAAAAGTTATTAGATTAGTAAATATATAATTTTAAAATAAAATAGTTATCATTTATGCCCGATTCTAACGAAGATAAGCTGATTGTTGCTCTCGTTGTATGTTCTCGGTGTGGAAATGCTTTTATGATAAAAAAGGGACAAAAAAAATCCGATAATTTAGTATGTGATAACTGTATTAGGTTAGAACAGCGAAAAAAGCAATTGGCAGACTCAGTTAAAGAATCTCAAAAAGAAATTGAAAGTTCTATTAAGGGATACAAAAATTCATTAAGAGTTGCTAAATCTCAGCAAATAAAACAAATATACTTTGACAAGATTAAGAAAACTTCTAACACATTAAATAACTCTGTCGAACTCCTCAAGAAGATAGAAGAAACTAACGATGAAAAGTATATCGAAGAATATAAAAAATTATTTGAAGAATTGAAAAAAGAATATGAAGATGAATAGTTCCTCTTTTTTTATAATTTCATTCAGAATCATTTTTAAACAATCCAAATTTCAAATAATTTAAGTAAAAATATCATTTTGAGATAAAAAAATTAAATAAAATACATTCCCCGCGATTAAAAAATGGTGTTAAGTCAAATATCTGTGTTTCTCCCAAATAAACCAGGGCAACTAGCTAATTTCTTTGAATTTCTGATGAACAACAATATATACATAAGATCTTTAACTGTTGCTGAAACAGAAGAATATGGATTATTATTACTATTAGTCAACCCTTTTGAAAAATGCATAACATTATTAGAGGATAATGATTATTTACATTCAGTAACAGAAGTTATCGCAATAAAACTATCAGACAACATCACTCAATTGTACAATATCGCAAAAACACTTGGGAATCACAAAGTAAATATCGAATATATGTATACTTTTGCAGAAAAGGCGTCAGAAATAAGTACTTTGACCGTTCTGAGACTAGATAATAACGAAAAAGGAATAGAAGTTTTAAAAGAGCATGGTTTTGAAGTGATGGAAGAATTAGAATAAGTTAAGACTCCAAAATTACTATTTTTTAAATTTAAATCCTATATTTTCAATTTCATGCGATCTGTGAGCACTTTTATCGCATAAGCAGCCTCCGTTGGAGTATAAAACACGGGTGCTTCCTCTTTTTTAGCAAATTCTTTTAGTTCAATGAAATTTTCTCCAAAAAAAACTAAAGGCACAAGTGGTTTTAATCTCATTGTTTCATTCCAAGCTCTTATCATTCCCCTAAAATGTTCATCAGATTTCATTTCTAAGAATGGAGGAATAACTAAACATGGGACAACTATATCTATACCTGAATCTTCCAACATGGCTTTTGTTATCTCGTAATACTGTTGCTCAGCAGCTACGCTTATCATGTCAAGAGGATTCTGAATTTTAACAAGAGAAATCAAAAAAGGTTGAATATTTTCTATGAGAGTGTCGGAAAACTCAGCTAATGTCAAATTAAACTCTTCTACCTTATCACTGAACAAAACAGAGCTTCCCCCACTATTCGTCAAAACTCCTATTCTCTTACCCTTAGGGTTGGGTAAAAATGAAAACGCTTTTAAAGCTGTAATAAAATCAGAGGCATTTTCACACAATGTTGCTCCTGCTTGTTGTATAGATGTTTTCAACATTTTATAGCTTGTGGCTATTGAACCTGTGTGACTACTTGCAGCTTTCATCCCAGATGAAGTTCTACCTCCCTTTAAAATAATAACTGGTTTAATAGGAACAATTGTTTTTAGTGTATTTAATAGTCTCCTTCCTCCCTCAACTGTTTCCATGTAGATACATATAATTTTCGTGTTCGCATCCTCTTTATAAAACTTAAGAATTTCATCAAATGAAACATCAATATTATTCCCGATATTCGCAAATTTAGAGCAACCGATATTTTCTTGATCCATAGCATAAAAACTAGCACAGCTAAATGAACCTGATTGACTGATCATGCTAATATTCCCACATGGTGCTGCTTGTATAAAAGAAGCGTTGAGTCTGACATCAAGATTTTGAATTCCAACGCAATTTGGCCCCATAACTCGAATTCCCGCTTTTTTACACTTTTGTGCAATTAATTCTTCAGCTTTTTTACCTTCTTGATTAATTTCTCCAAACCCTGCAGTTATTATTATTACACATTTTACATGCTTTTCAATACACTCATCAATTACACCGTCTACTGCTTTCGCAGGAACTAAAATTATCGCAAGATCAATGTCTTTATGAACATCTAATATGCTTTTATAACATTTAATTCCAAGAATTTCCTTAATATTTTGAGTTATAAGATATAATTCACTAGCAAGGTCTTTGTTTTGAAGGATATTTACGGTAACAGCATTTCCAAACTTTTTTGGATTAGCAGTCGCTCCGATGACCGCAATAGTTTTGGGAGAAAAAAAAAGAGAAATCATGTTTTTATTCAATCTCCTCATATATCGCATCTTGAGGACAAATGTCTATACAAACTTTGCACCCCCTACAAACAGAACTCTCAATTGAAACTTTTTTATCAGCTTCATTAGAATTTAACGCTTGACACCCAAATTTATTAATACATATCATACAACTGATGCATTTTTCTTGATCTACCATTATGGAGGGGGGTATTATTTGCTGAGCTCGAAATTGGTTAGACTCTACTAAGGAACACAGATGTCGTGAAATGAAAACTCGAACTCCCTCTGCTTTAACAGCTTCTTCAAGCTTTTTAATAGTCTCGTTCAATTTATAAGCGTCTTCAACCCAGATATTTTCGGGAGAGACGCCACAACCTTTCACAAGATCTTCTAGGACAACTCGCGTACCTGGTTCGTTAGTGATAGTTATGCCTGTACCTGGGTTATCTTGAAAACCCGTCATACTTGTTGATCTGTTATCCAAAATAACGACTAACATATTATTTTTGTTAAATACCGCATTGATCAAAGCTGGAATCCCAGAATGGAAAAATGTAGAATCACCTAAAATTGCCAAGACTGGATTATCTGAACTTTGAACTTTCGCAATTCCGTTTGCTAAACCAATTGAGCCTCCCATGCACACTTCTGTGTCTATTCCCTCTAATGGTTTGTAAACTGCGAGAGTATAACAACCAATGTCAGATGAGTTCACAAATTTCGTCTTCATCAACTTTTCTACTTGTTTAATCGCATAGAATGTTGATCGATGTCCACAGCCCGGACATAAGATGGGAAGCCTTGGAGGGATGATTAACATGTTTTCAGGAACAGGAACTTTCTTATAAGATAAACCAATTAACCGAGCAATATTTTCTAAATAGATTTCTCCAGAAAATTCTCCATTTTGTGGAAAAATATCTTTTCCATGAATAGTTAACTCTTTTGAGTAACCTTCTTCAAACGCAATTTGCTTCATGATATTTTCAAGGAAAGGTTCGAGTTCCTCAACTACTACGATTTCGTCTGAGTAAGCAAATAACTTCTTTATTAACTCTTTAGGTGGAGGAAAAACTAATCCAAGTTTTAAAATTGAAACTTTATCAACAATACCGTAGTAATTAAGGGCATTTAACAATTGAGAATATGGTACTCCAGCTGCAACAAATCCATATCTTATACCATTAATCTTTTCTCCCGATAATTTTAGCGCATTAAACGGAAACTCATCGGCATAATCGGAAATCTCTTCAAATCTTTCCAACAACCTCATACGCAACACCCGCGAGTGAGAGGGCAAACAAACCCATCTGGAGCGGTCCCAATCAAACCCATAATCACGATCTATTACCTTCACTTCTCCAAGTATTACATCTGCTCTCCCGTGATTTAACCTGGTTGTAGTGCGGAACAACACTAAGGATTGGTATTCTTCTGAGAAATCAAACGCGTACTTTATCATGTCTTTTGCTTCCTGTGGAGTTGAAGGTTCAAAGACAGGCACAAGAGCATGTAATCCAAAGTATCTGTTATCTTGTTCATTTTGAGAGGAGTAACTATTAGGATCATCTGCCGAGATCAAAACCATTCCACCTCTCGCTCCTGCATAACATGCTGTCATGAAGGCATCTGATGCAACATTGACTCCGACATGCTTCATAACTGCAACTGAACGCACATTCGACATCGAACCGCCGTACGCCACCTCAAAGCCTACTTTTTCATTTACACTCCATTCTAATTTGAGATGGGGATAAAACTTTTGCATTTCCGCTAAAGTTGGTAATATTTCTGATGAAGGTGTGCCTGGGTAACCCGCACCAATTACAACTCCCGCTTCTAGAATTCCTCTGGCAATTGCTTCGTTTCCCAACATTATTATTTTTTTTCCTGGATTCTCCTCAGCAAGTTCTGGTCTAATCATTGGAACCACCCCTTAATTCTACACCTTTTTCAATTCCAATTTCAAATGCTTTCTTGTTTATATCATGAAACTTTGAATATAGATAACTTAAGATAGCTTTCTGGAGCGTTTCTTTTTTAAGTGGTAATACTTGTAAACCAATTAGAGCACCTAACATTACAACATTCATCGTTCTTGGATTCCCCAAATCTGTAGCGATTTTAATGCCGTCTATAAAAAATATATTTGGCGATACATTCTTCAAAAAATCGCGAATTTCTGTTAAGTTTGGATAATATATTCCCATCTGGCGAATCACTGGAGGAACTATAATGTTCTCATTAATCAAAAAAACAGTTTCTGGTCCAGCATAATTAAAAATCCTAACAGCCTCACTCGCCTCAAAAGCTAAGATAGTATCAGTTTTTCCTCTTGGAATAAGTGGGCCTTCTACTTCAGTTCCAAAACGAAGATAAGACGCAACTGAACCACCTCTCTGGGCCATACCATGAGTTTCTGCGGTTCTAATTTTATAATTATCTAATAAAGCAGCATATGAGAGAATTTGTGCAGCCCGAATTACTCCTTGGCCACCCACTCCTACATTTAATAAATTATAACTTTTGATTTCCATGATTAAGTATCATCAAAAATTAAGCTTTTTCCTATCATCTTTAGTTTTTCTTAATCTCTTAAATTTAATTAAATTATCCCTTAAAATAGATAATGGGAAGCTAATGGGAAGCACCTATTAATTTTTAAATATGGATTCAGAGAATTAAAAAAGAAAAATTTAATCTGAAACTAAGGTTGTTTTTAGCAAAACAAGATTTTAACTATGCAACTATAGGCATTACGAGAAGTATATAGTTGAAAAAAATGAAAAGTAGTCGTTAAGCCAAAAAATAGTTATCTATTAAATGATTTCACCAACCAGATTTATTATTAATATCAAGTTTAAAATTATAATCAATTAAATTAAAGATGAGCTGTTAATCGCTCTTTAAATAAAGGATTTATGCCTATTAAGATCTTAATAAATTTTGATTTTGAATTTGTAATAGCTTGTCGATCAAAAATTTTGCACACAAATTTGGTTAATTTTAGTTGAATAAACTGATTTAGGTCTGAAGAAATTCGAGAATTTTTTTTTTTTTAAATTAAATTTATGAATTATCTTTACATTTATATTTAAATCTAACATTAAATAGATAAAGTAAAAGAGAATATATTTCAAATATGCTAATATCATTTTTATTTATTGAATATTCAAATAGAACGATTGTAAAATTAACGAATGATTCGTAAAATTTTTATATGTGAAGATCATTATTATGTTAGAAAATTTCGATTTTCTATCTTGTAGTGGAATGTTTCGATTTTAGCCCGTAATTTATTCCTCCACGAATGAGTTTTTCCCGCTAAAAGTAATTGCATTCCATTACTTTTTTTTTAAATTTCTCTGCCTTATATTCCACTTCAGGTTAGATTTTTTGAACCTTTATTCGTCAATCATATTTTAGTGCCATTCTTAGAAGATAATATTTAATATTAGTAAGAGAAATTCAAAGGTTTTAAATGTTAACTATGTCTAAAAAGTGCACTTTTAATTATAAAAATTTTAAATCGTTGTTATTATTCAAATTCATAATGAACTGAAGTTTAAATTTCAATCAGTTTATGTAAAAAAATAAATCTCAAGGTTGAATGTAATGGGAAAATTTGATGGAAAAGTAGCATTTCTAACAGGTGGTGCATCTGGACTGGCAGAACAGGCTGCTAAAGATTTTGCTGCAGAAGGAACAAAAATTGTAATTTTTGATATTGATAGAGAAAACGGAGAGCGTGTTGAAAAAGAAATAAGAGACGCCGGTGGCGAAGTATTATATTTTGAGGGAGATGTAAGAAAATCCGATTCCGTTGAAGCTGGAGTTAATCAAGCGTTTGAAAAGTACGGGACTGTTGATTTTTTAATTTACTCTGCTGGTATTTTAAAAGATGGAATGATACATAAATTATCGGAGGAATATTGGGATGATGTAATTAACACTCATCTTAAAGGATTTTATCTATCCTTACAAGCTTGTGCTAAACGATGGATCGTCTCTTGCAAAGAAAATCCCAAAGAGAAAATCGCAGATTACCCAGATAAAAGAGTGATCACAATTAGTAGTCAAGCAGCTGAAGGAAATATTGGGCAATTGAACTATTCTGCAGCTAAATCTGGAATGCTAGGAATGGTAAAGACAGCAGGTTTAGAATTAATTCGTTATAATATTAGAACGCACGCAATCATGCCTACATTAATCGAAACTCCAATCCTCGGCGAACTATTAAGTAAACAAGATGGTAAATGGAGAAAGTACTATTCTGGAAGGATTCCCTTAGGAATAGGGGAATCTAAATATGTATCTGAGGTCATATTATTTTTATGCAGCGATGCAGCGTGGTTTATGAACGGAGAGATTATAGGTATAAACGGCGGTCGTTTAGATAAAGTTTAGATAAAGGTTAATATAATTAATCAAAATTTATTTTTCATTTTTCTTATTCTTTGTTTAGGTTCATAATCTTTATTTCCTCAATCAATATTGGAATAATTTCATGGAGATTCCCTACAATCCCATAATGAGCAAAATTAAAGATTGGAGCATCTGGATCCTTATTGATTGCTACGATAATATTTGAATTTTCCATCCCAACGATATGCTGGATTGCCCCGGAAATGCCGCAAGCAATATATAATTTTGGAGAAACTGTTACGCCTGTTTGACCAATTTGTCTGTCTGGATCAAGCCAATTTAATTCAATGGTTATTCTTGAGCCACCTAATTCAGCTCCTAATACATTTGCCAAATCCTCGATAAGCTTAAAGTTTTCTTTTGAACCAACTCCTCGTCCACCTGCTACTATGATTTTTGCGTCTTCGAGATTTACTGGAGTTTTAGTTTTACTTATTACTTTTACTATTTTTGAGACAGAATCTTGTTCTTTAAATTCATACTCAATTTTCCTAATGTTTACATTTTTTTTTATCTTCTCGGGCATTTTGAAAATGCCAGCTCTTACAGTTGCCATTTGTGGTCTGCTAGAGGGTGTTCTTATAGTTGCCATAATAGTTCCGCCATATGTTGGACGAGTTTGAAGAAGATTCCTTGTTTCAAGATCAATTTCTAATCCTGTACAGTCTGCAGTTAAACCTGCCCTAAGTCTTTTTGCCACTCTTGGAGCAAAATCTCTTCCGGTAGCTGTAGCTCCAATCAATATAATTTCTGGTTGGGTTTCTAACACTAATTCTGTAATTACTTTTGTGTATAGGTCTGAATAATAATCTTTCAAAATCGGGGATTTAATATAGATGATCTCATCCATACCATATTGGCTAAACTCCTCCAATTTATCGTCGAAATCAGTCCCTAGTATTACAAAGGTTAAATTAACTTGTAATATATCTGCCAATTCGCGTCCTTTACTAAGTAGTTGAAATGATACTTTTTGAATTTTATTTTTGTAATGCTCTGCGACTACCCAAACTCCTTTGAATTGTGAAATATCAACTTTTTGAGCTTTAGCATCATCCCGTTCCAATGAGATTGCTTCTTCTGGACAAGCTTCTATACATGCTCTACATAGAGTACAATTTGGTAGAACCTTTGCTATATTGTTATCTAATTCAATAGCATCATAGATGCAGCTCTCCATACAGCTAGCGCAACCTGTACATAATTCTGCATCAATTATAATACTCAAATGAATTCCTCTTAGAAAATTTTATCATCTTTTAAATATTGACATAACTTTCGAACAACTTCTTCAGTGGAACCTTCTAACATGATAGGGTTTACTTTTCTTTCAGGAAAAAAAATTTTTTTAACTTCAGTCATGGAACCATTTAAACCAATTTTAGAACTATCTGCATTTAAAGCCATGGAATCAAAGTATATCACATTCGCTTTTTCATAAGCTTTCATAATTCCTGCCATACTTGGATATCTAGGCTTATTTATATCGATTAAAACAGAAATTAATGCTGGTAATTTTGTTTCAATAACGACTATCTCTGTAGCCCTAAATTTTCTCTCTACAATTATTTTATCCTCACTTAACAGAAGATTCTGAACATAGGTAATTTGCGGAATTCCTAATTCTTCTGCTAATTCTGGGGGTACTTGTCCAGTGTCTCCATCTACTGCTTGAGCACCACAAATAATAAGATAATTTTCTTCAGAATCAAATTCTTTTAATACTTTTTTAATTGCTAATGCAAGAGTGTGTGAAGTTGCTAAAGTATCTGCTCCAGCAAAAGCTTTATCACTTAATAAAATCGCCTTATCTATTCCCATTGCTAAAGCTTCACGTAAAACTTCTTCTGCTTGAGGAGGCCCCATACTTAAAGCGATAACCTCTACTTTGTGTTCCTCCTTAAGAATTAAAGCCAATTCAAGGGCATTTCTATCATTCGGATTAATTATCGACAATACTCCTTCTCTAACTAGTGTATTTGTCTTTGGGTCGATTCTAACCTCTGAAACTCCTGGTACCTGCTTAACACACACGAAAATTTTCAATCTGAATACAATACCTCTTAATTTAACTCAAAAATCATATAACTTCTTTTGAAACGAATAAAAATTTTAGGAAAAATAAAGTTTCCGATAACGAAATAAAAAATTATGTAAGTATTTTATTATTTCTTTAAAACTTATTGATTTTTATTTACGCTCCTTTTCTTAGTAGGTTGGAAGCGATTACTAATCTTTGGATTTCACTCGTTCCTTCATAAATTTCACCCATCTTTGCATCACGGAAATACCTTTCTACAGGATATGCTTTCATTAAACCATATCCTCCATGAATTTGAACTGCACCATGAGCAGCTTGCATCGCAGCTTCAGAAGCTACTAATTTTGCCATTGAACTAGCCATTCCAAAATCTTCTCCATTGTCATGTAGATATGCAGCTTTGTACGTAAATAATCGAGCTGATTCCACAGCACATGCCATATCTGCTATTTTCCATTGAATACCCTGAAATCTACCTATAGGCTTCCCGAATTGGACTCTCTCATTTGAATATTTGACTGAAGCCTCTAATGCTGCTTGTCCCAAACCAACACATTGAGCAGCAATCCCAATTCTACCAAAATCTAAGATTTTCATTGCCATTTTAAATCCTTCTCCGAGATTTCCTAAAATATTTTCTTGGGGTACTCGAACTTCTTCGAATACAAGTTCAGAAGTATTTGAAGCTCTAACACCTAATTTATCTTCTTTTACTCCAACAGAATAGCCAGGGGTATCGCCATCTACAATAAAAACTGTCATTTGTCTTCTACTGTCTTTTTCTCCCGTTTTAGCTACTACTAACAGCGTTTTAGCAATACCTCCTGATGTAGCAAATATCTTTGTTCCATTCAAGATATATTCATCACCATCTTTAACTGCAGTCAATTGAACTCCTCCCGCATCTGAACCTGCATTTGCTTCAGTTAAACAGAAAGCCCCCACTTTATTACCTTTAGCGAGATCTTCCAAAAAATTTTGCTTTTGGTCTTCAGTTCCAAATTTATAGATGGGGTAAGCTGCTACACCATTATGCACAGCAATAGTAATACCCCATGCTGCATCTGCACGTGAAATCTCTTCAACAACGATGCTAAACCCTATTGTATCATTTTGGAGCCCAGCTCCTCCATATTCTTCAGGAAGACAAGCTCCAAAATAATTCATTTCTTGCATTTTTTTGAACGCAGTTTCATCTAATTCTTGCTTTGCATCACTTTCCTTTGCTACAGGTACAAGAAATTCCTCAGCAAACTTCCGAGTGATATTTTTTAACATTTTTTGTTTTTCACTTAACGAAAAATCCATAAATTCATCAACTAAGTTTTTTTACTTTTATATTTTAAATGCACACTATAATATAAATTACCTTAAAAGATATAATCACACTGTTATAGAGCATTATTAACTATTATTCCTATCTATGTTTCTGATCTTTTTAAGAATTCTGCTAACTTTTTTTTGGGTTCTCCAGAGGAAAACAGTTCATGGAACGCATTACATTCCTTCTGAAATCCTCCCTCATTGCTGTAAATTCCCATTTGTATTAATTGCTTACTTAGTTCGATTGCTTTCCCTGAATTTTTAATCATCATGTGTGCTATTTCTTTTACTCTGGTTTCAAGATCTCTTAAAGGTACGAGCTCATTAATCAAACCTATCCTTAGAGCCTCTTTTGCATCTATGATTCTAGAAGTAAATATGAGATCTTTAGCTTTCGAAGGCCCTATTAGGCGGAGTAATCTTTGAGTAGCTCCAGCAGCAGGAGTCATCCCCCATTTTGTTTCAACTTGCCCAAATTTTGCATTGTCGGCGGCAATAATGATGTCAGTACACAACATGAGCTCAAATCCAGCAGTAAGATTTAATCCTTTAATTGCTGAAATAACGGGAATGGGTAAATTTTCAACCATCCTATAAATCTTCTGGAGATGTCTTGTCATATCTCCTGCTTCTGATTCTTCTAAAGTTACAAGCCACTTAACATCAAGACCTACAGTAAAGATTTCTTCCAGTGAAGTAGTAATTACTAAAACGCGAACTTCTCCTAAATTTTGATTAATATCTCCTTCTAGAATTCGTTCCAATTCGTCAAACACATTAAGGTCAAACGCATTTTTCTTATCAGGGCGATTTAAATAGAGCCAAAAAATATTATTTTCGAGTTTAATTAACCAGTATTTATAGTCTGCCATGATTATTATTATATTTTTTAGTAATTTAATAATTTTTGACTTAATTTCCTTAAGTTTTTAACAGTGATTGAATTTAGAAAAAGGAAATAATTTAGGCATTTTTAGTTATAATTAAATGGTTAACATGCTTTTTTTGAAGTATGAGTAAAGAATCTAACCATTTTGAAATTTCAAAACAGAAAGATTACTTATATGTCATAAAAGAAAACATATCTCTTGTTCATCCTGTATATACAAACGATCCTCTTAATATATACTTGCTTTTGGGAACTCATACTGCCCTTTTACTTGATACAGGGTGTGGACTTTTCCCTATAAAACCAATTGTCGATGAGTTGATAGGAAAAAGAAAACTTCTAGTTTTCAACACTCATTACCATTGGGATCATCCTTTGGGGAATGTAGAATTTGGAGAGGTTTACATTCATGAAAATGAAGTTGAATTTATCTCAAAACCTTATGATGTTTCCTACTTTAAAGATTCTCCCAATGAAATTGTAAAGGTATATGAAGAGCAAAATTTCTTAATTCCCCCGGCAGAAATAATCAATCCTTTAAAAGATGGAGATGTTTTTGATTTAGGTGAGATAGGAGTTGAAGTTATACATTGTCCAGGACATTCTCCTGGTTCTATTTGTTTATTAACATCCACAGGAGAGCTTTTTACCAGTGATGTCGCATACTATGGCGATCAATTTTTACCTAAAAGAAAAAAAATTCCTCAAGTTCTTGATACTCTTTTGAAGTTGATAAAATTATGTAAAAATCAGAAAATAATGGAGCTTTTTCCTTCACATAGACAATCTCCCTGTGATTTAACACTTTTATCAGATCTTTATGAAGGTATTGCAAACATCGAAAACATTTGGGATACTAAAAAGCCATTTGAGTTTTTTCATTCTTGGCAAATCGAAGATCCATCAGGTAAATTCAGGTATTATGTTTCTAAGATATAATTAGTTTGTGCTTTTTGTTCCTTCCAAGCATCATAATTTTTTTAGAGAATTATATTTTTTGCTTTATAGATAAAGCCTATTTATAAAAGGCAGAAAAAAGTCAAACATTTAGACAAATATTTTATATTCATAATTTTTCAGGTCCATAAATTTATTTTAAATTGAATGAAAATTTAACATACATAGCTAAATAAAATGTGATTTTACCCATGTTTGACAAGAAAATTTTAGAAAATATTAGAATAGAAAAGGAAAAGTGGGAAGAAAAATTAAAAGAATCAAAAGAGCGCGATGTTAAATTTGTAACTGATTCTGAAATTCCTATAAAAAGACTATACACTCCATTAGATGTTAAAGGAGATTACTTAGATACCATAAATTTTCCTGGACAAGAACCATTTACACGAGGAGTTTATCCAACTATGTACCGAGGCCGATTATGGACGATGAGATTATTCTCCGGGCATGGAACTCCTGAAGAGACTAATTTGCGGTGGAAGTATTTATATGAAAACGGTGAGACAGGTTTCAGTGCTGCTGTAGATGCCCTCACATTTAATGGTATCGATCCAACTAATCCTGATGGAGCTCCAGAGGTCGGTACGTCTGGTGTACCTCTCTATTGCATCGATAGTCTTTTTGCTCTAACTGAAGATATACCCATTGATAAAATTAGCGTAGCTTTAGTCGTTGAGCCCTTTACATGCGCTCCCGTCTGTGCAATGTATTTCAACATGGCTAAAATGCGTGGCTATGAATTAAAAAATTTGATGGGAACAACTCAAAACGATATTTTAACGATGACGGTCGGATACATCCCGTATAAGAACAGTCCACCAAATCATTTGTTAAGGGTTGCGTGTGATTTTATTGAATGGACAGTAGCTCAGAAAAACGTTCCTCTTTGGCATCCTATCAATTTTACGGGATATAATTATAGAGAAGGAGGTATTGATGCAATTCAAGAACTTGGTTTTGTATTTGCAAGTGCCTGTTCTCATATTGATAATTTAATCGAGAGGGGTTGGAAAGCTGATGACTTTGTAGGTAGACTAGCTTTTCATTTAGCTGCTCATAAGGATTTCTTTGAGGAAATAGCAAAATACCGTGCAGCTCGAAGGATATGGCATAAGCTCATGAAGGATAAATACGAAGTGAAAAATCCCAAAAATCTTGGTTTTAGGTTTCACGTACAAACCGCGGGAAGCTCTTTGACTGCCCAATTACCTATGATTAATATCGTTCGCACAGCGATACAAGGCTTAGAGGCTAATCTAGGTGGATGTCAATCGCTCCATACAAATTCTTACGATGAGGCTATTTGTCTACCTTCAGAGGAAGCCGCCTTAGTTGCGTTAAGAACTCAGCAAGTAGTCGCAGATGAAACTAGAATAACTAACACAATAGATCCATTAGCAGGGAGTTATTATGTAGAGTGGTTAACTGATGAAGTTGAAGAAAGAGTATGGAAATATATGGACAAAATTCAAAAGGTTGGTTCCATAGATAAAGCTTTATCTACGGGTTGGCTCTACAAAGAAATGAGAGACGCGTTCCATAAGAGAAGAGTACGCATTGAAAAAGGGGAAGAAATCATGTTAGGTATCAATAAATACCAAGTTCCATACGACACAGTCACAGATGTCTTCAGAACGTCGCAAACAGCCATAGATATTGAAGTTAATCGGATTAACAAGTTAAAAGCAAGGAGAGACAACGCCAAGTTAGAGAAGATTTTAGACAAACTAAGAAGTGTCTGCGAAAAAGAAGAAAATGTGATGCCTATAATAATGGAAGCTACAAAAGAAGGGGCAACAGTAGGTGAAATATGTGATATTTACAGAGAAATTTGGGGTATTTGGGAACCCCCATTAGCAATTTAACTAAGGTGTAAAGTATGAGTAGTAGAAAAATTAGAGTATTAATGTCTAAACCAGGAATTGATGGCCATTGGAGGGGTGGAATCGTAGTATCAAGAGCTATAAGAGATGCTGGCATGGAACTCATTTTTGGAGGTTTTCAGAATGCAAAACAGATCGTAGAAGCAGCGATTCAGGAGGATGTTGATGTTCTTGGTTTATCCATACACAGCGGAGCTCATTTCGCATATACAAAACAGGTGATTGATCTTTTAAAGGAAAAGGGAGTGTTTAACGACATTTTAATTTTAGTGGGAGGTGTTATTCCTGCGCAAGATTTTCCAAAATTAAAAGAGATGGGCGTAGCTAACATTTATGGACCTGGTTCGATGACAAATGACATTGTTGAGTTTATTAAAACTCATCTCAAAAAATAAAAAAAACATGAATTATTTTTTTATCTAATTAATATTTCATATCTAAAATTTATCTGAGGATGTATCTTATTGACGAATAACGATGTTATAGAATCTTTAATTAGCAGATTTAAAAAGAATGATAAAATTGCTTTAGCTAGGTTAATAACTATTGTTGAAAACGAACCTGAGAAGGCTTCTAAGATCTTCAAGCATTTTGAAAACATTAAACACGACTCTTATATTATTGGACTTACAGGTTCTCCTGGTGTTGGAAAGAGCACTTTAACCGGGGCCATAGCTCAAAAAATGTTAGACGAAGGAAAAACTGTAGGTATTATTTCCGTAGATCCAACGTCTCCTTTTAGTGGAGGTGCTTTTTTAGGGGATAGAGTTAGAATGACTAATATCTGCTTACACCCTAACGTTTTTATGCGTAGCCTTGCATCAAGAGGGTATAAAGGAGGAATTTCAAGAGCAGTTTTTGATATTACTATGCTATACGAAGCTTTTGGCATGGATATAATCATTATTGAAACTGTTGGCGTCGGACAAGCTGAATTCGATGTGTACAATTTAGTATATACTGTTGTTGTAATTTTGGTTCCTGGCTACGGAGATGTTATTCAAATGCAAAAAGCAGGGATTATTGAAATAGGAGATATTTACGATGTTAACAAAAAAGATTTAGGGGGAGAAGACATAGCCGTACAAATTGAAATGATGCTCGACGATACAATATTTCAGAGCGGGTATCGGCCCCCAGTTGTATTGACTGATGCAATCAGTGGTGAGGGTATAGATGAACTTCTCCAATGTATTTGGGATCATAAAGAACATGTTGAACTTCTCGGTATAAAAGAGAAAAAAAAAAACCGGTTTAAATATAAGATTAAAGAACTTATTTTTACTAAAGTCGAAAAGCTTATCATGGAAAATTTTGTAGACGAAAATGAAGTAAATAATATTGTAAAAAACGCTTTGGAAGACGGTAAATTCAATATCTATAGCTCTATTCATAAAATTTTTGATAAAATAACCTTAGAAATAAAAAAAAATAGTTAATATTAACCTGTTTTTTAAATTATAGTTTAAACATTTTAATTTTCCAAGGTCTAATTCTTAATTCATTAGACTCTAATAATGAAATTTCATTATAATTAAAATCAAGTTCTTTTAATTGATTTTTTATTAATTCTCCGTCTAATTGGATATTTACTTCTTTATTACTTGGATTAAAGAGCCTTAAATATGAGCTATTTTCACGGCGCCATAAATTTATAACAGATATAGGAGGCTTAACAGAAAGGAAAGAATCACTTATTTTATTTAATTCAAATTTTCCATCAAAATCAATTCCCAATAATTTAAAATAAAACGAATTCACATAAAATAGGGGAGATATTGAATTAGTTTCATCTGTAATAGATATTGCGAATTCAAATTTTCCTTTTGTAAAAAATAAGTTCCTAGTTTCAAAATTCTTTCGATTTATAATAAATTTTTG
>JAUWZR010000130.1 GCA_030615235.1 Promethearchaeota archaeon | reverse complement strand
TAGGCATATGATTCCTATTCTGGTGAAAGCAGGATTTAGAATTTTAGCCCCAGATTTAGTAGGATTTGGCCGTTCAGACAAACCAGCTGAACAAAACGACCACACATACCTTAAACATGTGGAATGGATGACAAAATGGCTACATTTACTCGATCTTCGAGATATTACCTTATTTTGTCAAGATTGGGGATCATTAATAGGTTTAAGACTTGCTATTGAAAATCAGGATCGATTTAATAGAATTGTTTTATCAAATGGGGGATTACCTACCGGTGAACAAAGGATGCCTGATGCTTTTACTAATTGGCGGGAGTTTTCTAGAAATTCACCTTCATTTGACATCAAATTTATTATACAGGGTGGAACCACCACTAAATTACCTAAAGATGTTTTAAACGGGTATGACGCGCCTTTTCCTGACGATTCCTTTAAAGCTGGCGCCCGGATCCTGCCATCTTTAGTTCCAATCAGTACCGATGATCCGGAGCACGAAGCTAATAAAAAAGCTATTGAACTTTTTAAACAATGGAAAAAGCCCTTCCTGACAGCATTTTCTGATAGCGATCCAATAACAAAAGGAGGAGATAGTTTTTGGCAAGCCCTCATCCCGGGAGCTCGTAATCAAAGTCATACTACAATTAAAAACGCAAGCCATTTTGTTCAAGAAGATAAAGGTCCTGAACTGGCAGAAGTAATTATAGAATTTATCAAAAACAACTCATAAAATAGTGTTAGAGATGTCAATAACGAAAACAAGTGAAAAAATTTTAGCCTTTGGAGTAATTGTCGGTAATAGAGACGTTTTCCCTGATAATCTTGCTAAAGAAGGACGAATAGAAATTATAAGTGTGTTGAAAGAATTAGGGTATGGTTGTGTTATTTTAAACGAGAGCGATACAAAAGATGGCGTAGTAGAATCTTATTCAGACGCAAAAAAATGTGCTAAATTATTTCGAGATAATAAAGACTCAATAGCAGGTATAATTTTGTGCTTACCTAATTTTTCTGACGAGAAAGCTTTTGTTAACACTCTGAAACTATCTGATTTAAATGTTCCAATCCTAATTCAAGCTTCATCTGATGAAGTCGACAAAATGAATCGAAAATTCAGACGAGATGCATTCTGCGGAAAACTATCCGTTTGTAGTGTTCTATATCAGCATGGAATTCCATTTACGTTAACCGAGACGCATACAAGCCCTATTAACTCTGATGCTTTTAAAACTGACTTAGTAAAATTTGAAAAAGTCTGCAAAATTGTAAAGAAACTTAAAAACGCAAGATTTGGGCAAATAGGAGTAAGACCTAACGCTTTTGAAACCGTGAGATATAGCGAGAAAATTTTACAATTACATGGGATTACGATTGAACCAATTGATTTATCAGAAATTTTTGGAGAAATCAGTAGGTTACCAGATAGCGATCCTAAAGTAAAGGAGAAGATTCAAGTCATTAAGGATTATACACCAACTACAACATTTCCAGAAGATGGCATATTAAAATTAGCAAAACTAGCAGTTGTTGTCGAGAATTGGGTATTGGAAAACGAACTGGATGGTTTTGCTTTTCAATGTTGGCCAAGCATTCAAGATAATTTTGGGATTGTTCCCTGTGCCGTCTTGAGCATGTTCAGTGAAGGGTTAGTACCAGCGGCTTGTGAAGTAGATATTGCGGGATTAATTGGTATGTATATTTTACAAGTTGCAACCGAAACACCTTCGGCAATTTTAGATTGGAACAATAATTATGGTGATGATCCTAATAAAATGGTTCTTTTTCACTGCAGTAATCTTCCAAAATCGTTCTTTAAAGACACCAAGATGACAATCCACCCAATTATTTCAGATCTTAAAGGCAATGACCATAGTTTTGGAGCAATTCAAGGAAGAATTAAAAGTAAATCGTGTACATTATTAAGGATTGAAACTGACGATATTTTCGGAGAGATTAAAGCCCTTTTAGTAGAGGGAAATTATACAGACGATCCCTTAGAAACTTTTGGAGGTTATGGAGTGATAGAGATACCTAATTTGCAAGATATCTTAAAGACATTATGTAAAGAAGGGTTCGCTCACCATGTAGCCGCGTCGCTAAATAAAGTTGGAGATATCATATCTGAAGCTCTTTCAAACTATTTAGGATGGAATATAATTTACCCAAAATAAATCTGATTTATTTCTTTTTTATTTTCAAATCTTTTTCAAAAAAGCCTGATGTAATTATTTTCTCCTTTTCCTCGTCTATATGTGCGTAAGCTTCATTAAAGCTATTTAAGTTTGTAGGTTTTTTTTCATTATTTCTAATGTTAATTAGTCTTTTTCGGGTCAAGTAGATTGAGTATTCAGACATATCACATCCTATCCACCTTCTATTCAATTTATCAGCAACCATTAATGTAGTTCCAGAACCACAGAAAAAATCTGCTACTAGGTCTCCTTTATTACTACCAATTTTAATTATCCTTTCAAGCAAATCATGGTGTTTTTGTGTAGGAAAACCTGTCCATTCCTTAGATGCGGGTTGTAAACATGGAATTCTCCAGACATCGTCTAACTTTTTGTCTGTCACAGTTCGATATATTACATGACCGTTTACATCCTTAACATTTTTTAATACCCCATTTACCATTTGACGTTTAAGCTGTTTAATTGGTTTTATACGGGGGATTCTTTCTTCATTAAAAGTAAAATCCGATGATTTAGAATAAACCAAAATATTATCGTGTGCCCGTGGAAGATTTTTTTTTCCAGCGGAATATTTATTATAATAGTACCAGATAATTTCATTTACGAATCGATTCTTTCCAAAAATCTCGTCTAAAATTATTTTAATGTAATGACTTGCGTGCCAGTCTAAATGAATAAAAATAGAACCCTTTTTTGATAACAACTTCTTAAAAATAACAATCCTTTCATATAACATTTGTAAATACGAGTCTATGTCCTTATTCCAACAATCAAAATAAGCTATTGAATCGTATTTAGTGTCTCCTTCTAAAACACTTATGTTGTAATTGGATCCCGAAAAGAAAGGTGGGTCGAGGTAAATCAAATCGATTTTTTCTTCGAAATTATTCAGTAAGTGATATGATACTTTTAAATTATCACCCCAAAATAACATGTTTTTCCGATCTTGTTTATTATTCACTTCTTTCTTTTGAAAAATAACTTCAATTCTTTTATAATAATCTCGGTATGTTGATTTTAATTTAGAAATATTTTTTAAGAAATCCTTCTTGTTTTCCCAGGTGAGTTTAACCATTATCTAATCATTTTACTATTATCTTACTCCTCAGAAGATTGATAGATTGAATGAAATTATCGTTAAAAAGGTCATCGTAATCAACAGAAAAATAGTTATAATGATGTAAAAGACGAGATGGATGACATATACTTTTTTATTTTTATCATCCTTCAAAGCTCGAGTTGAATAGAAGATCTTATTTATTATCGCAGCAGATAAACCGATGGTTAGCATCAAGAGTGCGTTTCCTTCGTTAATTAAACTTTTATAGAACATAGTTGCAACAAATAGGGAGGACGCACCGCCGGATAGAAACCCTATCAAAAATACTATAAGATAATATGCGAAAATATTTAATTCAAAAAAACCTAACACAATTGATAAAGCTAATCCAATTAAGTATGTCCCCGCAAATATTAATGCGCTCTTAATTGAGAGCGGGTTTTTTATCTTTTCTAGCGTTAATTGAGTTTCTTTTTTTCTTAGTATTAAAAAAGATCCAATTAACCCTATGATCGATGTAATTAGGATAGGATAAACAGCATAACCTAATAAGGTAGGAGTAATCAATAAAACAATGATCATCCTAATCAGCATAGTTTGAATAACAAGCCAAACTGATGAGGACGACGCACCAGCTTCAGCTAACTCAACAGTAGTAGCCTCGCTGTGAGCAAAACCTCCTAAAAATGAAAGATAATATAGATTCTTCTCAGATGTACTTTTTAATAAAAAATAACTAAAATATTTTACAGTTAAAATTATGATGAAAATTAACACTATTGATTTAATTTGAATATCAAAAACTTGAAGATTATCTGGAATAAGGATATAAAGTAAAACTACTATTGCAATAAACTCCACGGTCCCAGTCCATTCAATTTCCTTCAATCTTCTTATTTTATAAAACTGCTTTTTTGTAGATAAGATAATCAAAAATATAACCGAAATGGCAATAGCAAGATATTCATTATAATAACACATAATACCAACAATCATCGCTAATATCATTGATAGAGTAGTTGTATAGCCTGGGTCTTTTTCACGAAATAACCTATAAATTGATCCAATCAACAAAAAAATGATCATTCCGCCAAAAAACAATATAATTAGAATAAATCCTTCAGATACAGGTAAAAATTTATCATACAAAATTATTAAAGAGGTTGAAATCATAGAGAAAAAGATGTGGTCTCGAGCACCATACTGAGCAGCTACTCTAGTGCGCTCTATTCCTATAATAAAGCCACAGAAAAACGATACTATAATATTAATAAACAAAGCGTAAAATTCTTCCAACAATATCATTTGTAATAACAATAAATCCACCATTTATGTTAAATCTTCTAACGAATTGATAAATATATTGAATGAATACTAAAAATGTTTTACGAAAAGAATTCATCACTTAGGAGTTAGCTCTCGTAGAACTTAAAAAATAAAAGAAGTAAAAATTATCAACCTAAGTAATTTGCTAAGATATCTTCCAATTCTTTATCGGAAAGAAAACCTTTATGAGCCATAGTTTCCCTAATTTTTTCAATAACTTGAGGTGCTCCTTTTGATTCTTCAAGGAAATCTTCTAAAGAAGTTAATTTAAGTTTTATAGCTTCAATTTCTTTATTCTTCGCTTCAATTTCATTCTTAGCAGTGATTATTTCGCCTTCTTTACTATCCAATTGTCCTGTTAACTCGTCTTTTAAGCTTTGGATCTCAACATACTTATCAGAAATTGTTTGTTGAAGATTTTTTTTAACTTCTTCTAGCTCCCTTTCTTTTTGATCGTATTCTTCTTTTAGAGTATCTACTTTTGGTTCTAATTCTTTCAGTTTCTCCTTTGTTTCATTATATTTCTTCTCGAATTCAGATTTATCATTTTTTAATGAATCTAATTCCATACTAATTTTGTTTTTCTCTTCTGATACAGATGTTAACTTTGTTTTGGTTGAATTTAGATCTTGAGTATTTTCATTTAGCTTTTTTTCACTCACGGCCAATTTTTCTTTAGTTTCGCTTAATTCTTTTGATATAGAGTCTAATTTTTGTTCTTTTTGCTTAAAATTCTGCTCTACATTATTAATTTTTGCTCTAAGGTCTAATAAAAATCGGCCCTCTATTTTTTGCGACTTTTCCGGGTTCTCTTCTGCTTTTTGCCAGTCTACAGTAATATTTCTTACACCTTCATTTATTTTCTTTTAATATCCTTATTTTTTATTATTATTTCTATATTACACATATATAATTTTTTCAAATTATTTATTTACTTGTATAATATTTGCCTATACAAGATTTTTTAAAATTCAAAATCGCTGTTTAAGACAAGCTGCTATAACCTAATTAAATTCTTTGATAATATCATCAAGTTCTCTATCAGTTAGAAATCCTTTATGAGCCATCGTTTCTTTAATTCGTTCTAAAACTTTTGGTGTGGATCTTATTTCTGAAAGTTTGGCTTCAAGTGATTTAATTTTATATATTAATTCTCCAGTTTCTTTATGATTTAATTTAGTTATTTCAGTTAGATTATCAATCTCCTTTTTTCGTTTTTCTAAATCGCTCTTGGAGTTTTCTAAAGCCTTTTCCTTGAATTTAATGGTTTGTTTCATTTCATTTGCTTTTTCTGTCGTAAATCTTAATTCACTCTTCAAATTATTAATGTTATCGTTTGCCTTAGAAAGTTTTGTCTTGAGTTCTTCAAGCTTTGGTTTTAATCGAGTTAATTCAATATCGGTATTTAGCTTATTTTCAGATACGCTATCTAAATTCTTCTTAGCAGCAGAGAATTTTTCACTTATCTTAACAAGACTTTTTTCTCTTCCGCTTAATTTATGATGAATTTGCTTTAACTCTTCCTTGGCTTTCCGAAGCTCTTCTTGATTTTTAGTTAATTCTCTTTCCAGTTCTTCAATTTTAGCCCGTAAATCTAATAATACCCTTCCTTCTACTCTTAAGGTTTTTCCCGGTGACAACTCGGCGCGTTCCCAATTAATGCTAATTTTATATTCACCTTTTTGACTTGTTTGTGAAAGTCTTAATTGTATTAAGATTATCTAATTAAATTCTCGGTTATTGTTTAGATTTTATAGCTTTTGTTTTAAAGCTATATAAATTAATTCACCTTCTGTTATATTAAATTATCGAAGCCATTTTGTATAAAGCTAATTTATTTTTTTGAAAATAGCTTTGATTTATTCGAAAAGGCAAGATAAGATTATTTTTAATAGCAAGTCTTTCTAAAATAAAAAGAAAAAAAAGAAAGATATTAAAGAATATTCATAAATATACTAATTCCGAAGCCCCATAATAAGATACCTTGTAGAAATCCGAATACCATTATTACAAAAGCCACAGGAGGCCAAGAAAGAAATTTAGAAATCGCTTGTAACACACCAATATAAAATTTCGCTGTGATCGCTACCAGCACCGCTACGATAATGAAAATTATAATCAAAAGTAATTTTGGGTTAATCAAGTAGGCAATCCATTTTACTGCGGTATCTGGTATCAATAATGCTAATATGAACGCAGTTGCACTTCCAGCAATAAGACCAAGAATACTCGAGAGAGGAAGGTCGTTTATTGGTTTAAAAAACATTGCTATTCCAACTACGATCAAAAAAATGCACGTAAAGTGATCAGCATGAGGAGTTATAGCTCCATACTTAAAACTTGGGGGAATATCCAAAATTAATCCCATCGCACCTGCCCATATGTCAAGAATTCCGACAATAACACCGAAGTAAGAAAGAAATCTTAAAAACTTTGATATAGTGGAAGTTTTCTCATCCCCGGTTTTTTTCTTAAAGAAAGATCCTCTACGTTTCCGTTCGAAACCGAGCCAAGTCAAAGCAATAACTCCAGTTATCAATACAAAAATTCCCGCAGATTCTGAAACCCAAATAAAGAAGGCTTCAATATAATTCCAATATTCTGTTTGAAATATCAAATACATCACGATTAAAATTGTAAATGTTTAATAATAGATAGAGTATGCTTTTAAATATTTTTTGAGTTACTATTTTGATACGCTTAATAAAATAAATGAGAATTCATGGCACACAAA
>JAUWZR010000217.1 GCA_030615235.1 Promethearchaeota archaeon | reverse complement strand
CCCGCGTGATGATGACGCAGATGGTGAGCAAGAGGATAGCAATAGGCAGCTTAATAGCAATTCATGGAAAGATCGAATACAAAAATAATTACATCAAAAACAAAGTTCATCTGATTTAAAATGGCAGAAAAAAATGTTATTAAGAAACAGATGACTCTCTATTTTATTTTTGCGGCATGTATGATCCTCTTAAATTACATCATACAAAAAACTAATGAACTTGCGATATCCCCCTTTATCTGTTCTGTGTTCGGAGGAAATGATTTTATTCAAGTTCTATATTGTTCTACAAGCCCTATAGACATGCCTGAACTAATAGGTTCTATCGCAGCAGTCGGAATAACTTACATCATTAAGTTTTTCTTAGATAAGTACCTGGTCTTTAAAAAAACCAGTCTAAAGATCAAAGAGACTTCACAAGAGTTTTTCAAATACTTTGGATTTGCTGTTTTAACTACGATTGAAAATATTGGCATCCAATTTATCTTAACCAACTTTTTTAGTGCACCTTTAGAGGTAAGTTTGTTAATCGCTCTTTCTATTGGTTATATAACTAAATTCTTTTTAGACAGAAAATACGTATTTACCAAAGAATACTGAGTCTATTAAAAAATAGGCTGGTAGGTTTAAAAATAGCATAATCAATTAACAGAGATGGATACATCGTAATGAAGAGTTTCTTCGATCCCGTATTAGAAAAGAATACAACAAATAAACAAACGAGAGAAATAATTGTTTCAAATTTAAAACTCCAAGACGAATCTATTATTCTATACGACAACTACGATAAGATCAGTTCTCTTCGCATATACGCTAATTTGAATTACTTTTAATTGTATTTTCTTTCGAGCAGACCATCTTAAAGTAAAAAGTAAAATATAAAGAAATACATAAATTGATTGATACAAGCAAAAAAAATATGACAAGGAAAAACTTATGCCAGACGAACAGCGGGATCAAAAAGAAGAAGATACATCGATGGTAGATGCATTAAGTTCACTTGGTTGGATCGAAGAGGAAGAGGAAGAAGGAGAACTTCCAGTTTCCGAAGAAGAATCGTTAAAAGAACAATTAAATTTCTTTTTAGAACAGAACAAACAACTAACGGAAGAAATAACTAATCTTAAAGAAGAAAATGAAAGTCTTAAAGCAATAACAGAATCTTTTCAATACAAGAAGGAAAAATCCATTCAATTATCAAAAGAAAACAATGATACAATTGAAAATTTACTGCAATCAATTGTTCAAAAAGATGAATTAATAAAAGATCTCGAATCAAAAATTGATTTCTTAAATGAAACTCAAGTAAATGATTCAGATATTAGCTTATCAATTCAAAATAAAGAAAAGGAAATTGAAGCGCTAAAATCTCAGTTAGAGGATAGAAATAATAAGGTTTTAGAGTTCAAAACTTCGGATAAAGAGAAAGATCAAGTGATCCAGAACCAAACTCTAGAGCTTGAGAGATTAAATAAAATAGTTGGAGATCAAACTCAAAAAATTCAAGCTGTATCATCTGACATAGAGACACTAAGGTCAGAACAACAAACGAATATAGAAATATCTGAGAAAATTGATGAAAAAGAAAAGAAGATAAAAGAATTAATGGAACAAATTCAATATTTAGAGAACGATACAATCCAAAAATCAAAATTCGAGAAGCAACAGATATTACTTGAAAAAAAAGACGAGATTATCACTGAAAAAGAGAAAGAAATTTTCAATCTTGAACATACACAACAAACAACAAACCAATCAATAAAAAACTTACAGCAGAAGTTAGAAACTTTTAGCCTTGTAAAAAAAGATGTAGAAAAAAAAGAAGAACGCATCAAAAACTTAGTTTTAGAAATTGAGAAATTAACTCAAAAAAACATAACGAATGAAGAATTTATTAACCAAATTCAAGCTCGATTAGAAGAATCTCAAGAAAAATCTGGCAACATAGCGGGAAAATTCGAATTAGAAATAATGAATTTAAGAAATATTCTTGACGAGCAGGTTGCAGAAATCAAAGATTTAAGAGAGAATGAGAACATTCTGAAAAATAAACTACAAGAGTCTGACCAAATTGAAGACCGGATCCTAACTGAAATACAAAATGTGAAGGATGAGAAACTCAAACTAGAATCTGCACTTGAAAACAAAGATAAGGAACTAATTGAGTTAAAGAAAAGAATAAAAATTATGCGTAGAGATATTAAGAAATCTTAATAATCTTTAGTTTTAGCGTTATTTTAAAAAAAGATAAAAAATATTTGTTTATTTAATATTTAGGAGTTATTTCTCCCTCCATTCGATACCACATTCCCCACAGTGATACATCTTTCCATAAACACGGGGGTAGTCGAGGATTATATTGCTTTTATCAACGCTCTCATGAATCATCATTTTATCCTCAATTCCACATTTAGGGCATCTTCTACGGCCTTCAGGTTTTTCAACAGTCAGGATAGAATCATCCACTTGTCCTGGGATTCCAGGTCCTGCACTTGAAGCACTTGCTTCCTTAAGCTGAGCAATATCTGCTTTTATTTCATCCACAGTTGTCTCTCCAACCTCTGATTTAAATTCAGGTTGGATTCCTGCAGCTATTCTATCTGCTACAGTTTCAGGTTCTAATTCGGATTCAGCTCTTAATTGAACTGCATCTGATTCTTTATAATCTTTACCACGATCTAATGCTGCTAAGAATTCAGCGTCATCTCCCTCCTCGAAAATTTTCTCGTTTTGAGCCCCTGCTCTCTCTGCGTCAATATTACGTGCCCATTGGCCGGCTTTGACCTTTTCTTTAACATTACAAGTCTTTCCTTGCCATATATATACCTTATTGCCCAAATCAGCAACGAAACAATCTTCAGAATCTAATGTGTCTTTGGAAAATGGAACTTGAATCATTTTCATGGAATTAATACCATCAAATTCTTCGGCTGAAACACGGTAAAGAATGTTGCTCCACTCTTCAAATCCCGCCCAATCTCCTGTAGATACGTCTTTTAACAGTGTCTTTGCGTAATTCTTTTCAACAACCTTCATAGCGCCCATCGAACTAACAGCTTTCATGAAACCGGGGGTTTCTTGGTTTTCATCCACCGTAATAATTTTAGCTGCCCCACCTCTTTGCTGGTCTAAAGTTCGGGCTTGAGCAGCTCCCGCTGTTTTTTCGTCTACGCTACATTTGCTTCCAATCCATACGTATATTGTATTAACATCGTCAAGAACGTAAACGTCTCCCATAGAAAATATCGGTTTTTCTATCAAAACAAGGTTTCCTTGATCAACTAAAAATAATTTCAACTTTTTTCAACTATTTTTTTTTAGAAATTTTTACATTTAATATTTAGAAGATAAGAATTAGTCTTTTTAATTTCATGCAAAAACAAATAAAAGAAAATAGGATAATTTATAGGAAATAGAAGAATTAAATTAAAAATCTCGTAATGCTTGATCAAATCTACTTACGAACTCTGGAATCTTTCTTACGTCGATTGAGCAGTAAGCGATTCTAATCCCATTAATGTTATCACGTTGTTTTTCAATAGGAATTACGCCCACTTTATATTTTTTTAAAAGATGATCCGCAAAGTCATTTGCTTTGATTACTTCTGGATTTAAGTTAACAAATATAAAGAAACCCCCTGCGTTTGGATCTACCGATATGTGTTCATTTTTTATTTTCCTAAACTCAGTATTAATTTTCTCATATCTCTCTTTAAGGAGATATATAACCTTCTCTCGTTTTTGTATCAGGCCATCCATTCCAATATCATCAAAGAGCTTAAGGATTAGACTTTGGTAAAAATGATTAGCGTTTGAGATCGTAGTCCTAAGTAAGCCAGAAAGTTTGTTGTCAAGTTCAGCTTTCAGAGTTGTTAATTCTTGCGAATTTTTAACCCAGTGAGGTTTTAGTCCAATTGTAATGAATCCAATACGCCCCCCATAAAGTAATAGCTCTTTAGTAATTCCATCTAACTTAATTGGAATTATGTCCTCCTCTAGTTCGTGCAATGCGTAGAAAATCGAGCGATTAATGACTTCCTTAGAATAAACATAGGGTTCGTACGCATCATCTACTAAAATAATGATCGGTTTCGAAATAGTTTTTTGTGCTTCTATTAAGGCATCTAGTATTTCTTCCAATTCTTCCTGATTAGGGATATAACCTGTAGGATTATTAGGAAATCCCAGAATAAGAATAATTTTTTCTTGAACCTTTGATATTTCG
>JAUWZR010000214.1 GCA_030615235.1 Promethearchaeota archaeon | reverse complement strand
AGATCAAGATCAACTGGAACGACATCCTCATCAGTTCTAGTGGAGCTTAAAATAAATTTTTCGAGTGCGTTTTCAAATAATTCTATTGTCAGTAATGTTCTCCCATCTTTGTCTGCTACAAAGGCTCCTATAAAGGATGGTATTTTTTCTTTGTAAAAAAACTCTGTTATTAGCCCATCCGTTTCTGTTTCATTGAGATATTCTACTGAAAAAGTTTTTAATATTTCCTTAAAACTAGTTTTACCTTTATCCGTTAAACTAAGTACTTCTTGATTATTTACGATTTTTCTTTCAATATGATTTTTATTAATTAAACTTTCTATTAAGTACTCAACTAATTTACTTGGTCGATTAAGCTTTTCTTCAAGAACCTTTTTAGTGATGGTGATCTCATCATCGATGATATTTACTAATTTTACAGATTCATCAATTACATTAAACATTAAGTTGTCATTTTGGGTTTCGTCTTGCAAACATTTTTTGAGAATTTCAATGAAATATGAAAATGTTTGAGTAATATATTGCTTCTTTAAACTGGTAAAAAGAATTTTTATTGACTTTTCGTTGGGAAAAGAACTTTTAACTCCTGTTCTTATATCCCTTATTTTTTTGTGTCCAACTAAATCGATTTTATGCATCAAAACATAAACAAATGAATCCGGGGTTATTTCATTTCTTATATCAATAACTTTTTTCATAAATTCAAGAATTAAATCGAACTCAGCAGTAATATCTATAATTATCAAGATTATTTTAGAATCGATAAAGATAGATTTATCATCGGATTCAAGCCACCTTTTATTCTCTTGTCCAGCTAAATCGAATACTCCAACATCTTCATTTAGACCAGGTAAACGAAGAATTAACGATTCTTCCCCGTAAGTAGGCTCTAAAGCGTATTCTAACAATTTTGAAGCACTTTCGCCTTCAAAAAAAATTTTGCGTAAAGTAGTTTTACCTGCTCCACTTGGACCTACAAAAATAACTTTTTTTGACATAATCTATACGCTTATTCCTACCTTTTCTAAATGTAAATTATTTATTTAAATAGTAATAATCCTTAAGTTTTGTTCTTATTTGACCGACTAACCAAATTAACTTGTTCACCGTTATTGTTTCAGAAATGCAAATTAGGTACTTCAAGCTAAATTTAGATAAATTAGTGTTGTTCATAATAATATTTAAATTATCATAGCTGGAAAGAATTAAGTGATCTATGTTGCCACTCTTCGTCATATCTTCAAATGTTTGATTTAATTGTGCTATAAGTTTATGGGAATGATTTATTATAACGGTATTGAAATCTGTTGTCATTGCCTGTACGACGATACTATTAAATTTATTAGTAATAAAGAACATAGATTTAGGATGGAATTTTACTTCGCTTTCTAAAATTTCTCTTAATTTTATATTTTCTGCAGATGAACTACTTAAGATCTCGTAAAATGCATTATACAGATTGTAAATCAAATCGGGATGTATGCTCGTAAAATGTAGGGGCAAGTCAAATTGTTTTTTTAGATTTACCTCTATTTTATCCAAATCTTTGCTATCTACCTCTTTTCCAAGTAAGTCTATTTTATGGAAAAATAAGAGTAATTTTGCTGATTGTGAATTTTTTACCACTATTTCTTGGATTTTTTTAATCTCGTTTACAATTTCTTCAGATTGAGAAATCCAACCGGGGTAATCAAGCAAATATATTATAAAATCAGTGTTTTCAAATGCTAAAGCATGCTCGCTATCAGTTTCATTATTTAGCAGATAACTCAATTCTTGTCCTGAGGAATCAAACAATCCCAATTTCAAATCTAGCCAAGAATAAACGGTAGGAGCAATACCACGAGTTGGTTCGAGAGGATTATACAACAAATCTTTTGGATCCAACCCTTCAAATATAATTTTTTTAATGCTTGTTTTTCCTGTTCCTGCCCTTCCTAATAACAAGATTTTCTTAGCAGAACTACTTTCAAAAAAAATCCTAATATTCTCCAAAAAGTAATTATTGCGTTCGCTTTTTTCTTTTTTAAATGTTTCTTTGCCGAACTCAAGAAGCTGTGACTTAATTTTAAATATATTAACTTTTTCCTTTTCCTCCAAAATAAGCGTTATAATCTCGTAACCTACTTCTGGGACTCGTGTTTTATCACAATATGATAATAGATCTTGATTTTTGTAACTTGTTTCAATTAGTTCGTCTTTATCGAAATCTTCGCTATAAGCAAATGTCATATAGATTTTATTTATTAAATCATCGCTTAAGGCGAGCTTTTCAGGATATTTAACATCAATTACAGCTCCAATTTTTTGATCCCAACTAAACAAAACTATTCCAATAACCATATTAATATCCGTGGGTAAGTAAGAAGTTTAATGATTTTTGCTAAAAAATAAATTTAAATAATTTATAAAAAATGATATATATAAACATATCTAAAAGAAAGTTAGAAAAATAACTCTTTACAATCATTTAATACAGAAATCTAATGTTAGAAAAGAAGTGAAATCATGAAGAAGGTATATGTTGTAGAAGATAATGAAAAAAATATGAAATTGTTTAGAGCAATTTTAAAACTCGTACCAGATATTACTGTTTTTGAGGAAACACGAGGTGATTTGGGTCTTGAACTAATAAAATCAGGTAATCCAGATTTAGTAATATTGGATATACAATTACCAGAGATGAATGGAATAGAAATCTGTACCGAATTAAAAAAAAATGATAAATTTAAAGATATTCCTTTCATTGCTGTTACATCCTTTGCGATGAAGGGCGATAAGGAGAGAATTTTATCAGCAGGATTCAATCATTATGTGTCCAAACCGATCAAAGTTCAAGAATTTAGAGAACTGATTAAATCTCTTTTAGTATAGATGATTAAATCAAAGCCTTTTTGGAAATCTATTCTTTAACCTTTTTAAAAATATTCTACCAGTATAAAATCATATCCTTGTATTTTGAGATAGATCTCAAAAGGAGGCATTGTTTAATATCGATTGAAATATACATAAATGTTGCTAACTTATTAGTGATAAGACTGCAAAATTTAATCAATTACGTTGAGTGAGTTTGAAAGGCATAACTGTTTTAGGATTCAACGAAAAATCCGAGATCCACATTGAAACACAATTTCCAAGCAATATTTGCGAGTTTTTAGGCATTACATCAGAAATTTTAAAAGGATTAGCCAAGGTTCACATGGATAAGAAGATGGAGCCTCACTTTGCTGAAGTTTTACTCAACATTGACGTTAATGTTACGAGCTTTTATTCAGGATTTTCATTTCGACATTATGTGGGAAAACCGAATTTCGCGATTTGTGTTTTCCTGTCTCAAGAAGATGTTAGTAACACAGAATTAGATGGAATGTTGAGAAGAATAGCTCACGAACTGTTACCTAAGAGAGAGGCTCTCAACTTTGATGATATTTTAGGACAATATTATAGTATGCTTAAAAAAAATGAATTATCTACTTACTGGGAAGAGATAATTGAGGGAGAAACACATATAGTGGAAGAAAATAAATCAGAAGGAGAAAAACCAATTAAAAATGTGAATAAGGCAGTAGATAAGAGTGAAGAAATCAATCAAGAAGTTGGAGGAGAATATCTACTATTGGCCAATGGTTATGATGAAATTAAAAACAAAAATCGCGAACTTGAAGACCTATTAGGAGAAAAGAAGAGCAAAATTAGAGAATTAACAAGAAAATACACAGAAGTTGTATCCGAAAATGCAAAATATGAAGAAGAGATTCAATCACTTAAAGATGAAATAAGTGAGCAATACATAAAATTAGAGAAATGGAGCCAACAGATGGCAGATTTGAATCAAAATAATGCCAAATTGATAGATGACTTGAAGATTCTAAACCAAAAAATATTTGAAAGAGATGAATTTATAAAAGAAAAGGAAAAACGCATTGAAGCGCTTTCAAATCAGCTAACAGGAGCAGAAGAACTAGAAAGAGAGGCCGAGAAGGTGCTTCAAGAAAAAGAGGATATGAAAAATATCAACATAGGTTTGAATTCTGAGCTTGAAAAATCTGAAAATACACGAAAAAGATTGTTAAATGAAATTGATAAATTAAAGAACCAAAATTCGATTCACATCGATTCCATAACAGCTCTAAAACTGGACATGAAAAATCTTAAAAGTGAGGTTAAAACAAAAGAAAATGAAAAAGAAACGGTCAAGGATCAAATTTTAGATCTCAAAAAAGAAATTAAAATTCTTAGAAGAGAAAGAGA
>JAUWZR010000151.1 GCA_030615235.1 Promethearchaeota archaeon | reverse complement strand
TCGTCGTCAAATTCAGCTTCTTCAACCCGAGGAGCTAAAAAGTAGTTTAATTCGCCGCCCTCTAAAAGGTTGAATATCATTTTAAGAGGATGATCCGTTTTTAATGAAATCTCTAACTTTTCGGTGATTGAAGCGATTTTTAAGATTGCCTTTAGAAACGTTAGACTATAGGCACCCGTACATGTTTCCTTAATATCGCTCTCAATTAGATCATCGACGCTTAAGTCGTATTCCATCTCTCCAATTTGTCCCGTAGAACTAAAGACCAATCCTTCGTTAGCAATCGCCTTCATGTTCAAGATTTCAGAATATATTTCTGCGTCCTTAATAGCCTCTACTAAAAAGTCGGTATCGATTACCCAATTTGAAGGATATTCAATTTTTAACAAATTATCCATTGGAATCTCTTCTCTTTCCAGATCGATCAAAGCTAAACTAAATGTCCGTTTTCGAGTGTTTCCCTCTCTCTGCATTGTGATTTTAATTTTTTGTTCCGATTCTTTAAAGTCAATTTCAATATTATCGTTCGTGGCACTTCTTTTGAGTATTTTATCCAAATCGTCCAAGTTTAATCCAATTTTTGATTCTTTACTACACTTGTAATCGTCAAAATTCTCTTTTTTAATCGACAATTTTAACAAACAGATTCGACTAGGGTCCATTGCAGTAATGACAAATTCTTTAGGAGATACTTTGAATTCTGTCTCATCGATGATGCTTGAAAGAGTTTCGACTATTCCCTTTAATATTCTACTATTATCCAGCTTAAGTGTAAAGCTCATTATTTATCAGCACTTTAATTGATTACTATTTTATATTAATATAGTTTTATTGACAATATTTATAAAATTCAGTATTAGAGGTTTAATAATACATATTTGCAATTTTTGAATTAATTATTTATAGTCACCTTAAATTTTTTAAACTATATAAATAAAAAAAAATGATTGTTATTATGTCTCGCGAACACACAGTCCAAAGAATTATTCAAGACATAAAAAGTTCCGATAGTCGAGTTCAAATAACCGGTTTTATCAAGGATGTTGTTGATAATGACTATATAATTCTCAAAGATAAATCTGAAGATATAAAAATTGACATTAAAAAAGTTGATTTTACCTTTCAAAAAGATGATTTAATCAATGTTATTGGTGAATTAAATATCACTATTGAAGGTGAAAAGGAAATTGAAGCAGAAATTATACAGGATAAAAAAAATCTGAACTTTGATTATTACTTAAAATTATACGAGATTAAAAAAGAGCTGAAGCTAGGTTAGAGGCAAAAACAAGCTTATATTCTTAAATTTATTATAAATTTAATCTTATAACTTAATCTGATTTAGTAGATTATGCTATTTTATGAAATATTGAAAGGTATATTAAATATAATGAAAAATTTTATTAGATACGCTTATTTTATACTTATAAGGAGAATTACTATAATCTTAAGTTGTAAAAATGGTTGAATTTTGCCCTGACTGCTCAAATCTTTTACGGAGACAATTTATTAACGGAAGCAGAATATTAGTCTGTAGGTGCGGCTTTCAAAAGGATTTGTCCCTAAATGTAGAAGATATAAAAAAAGATGCTAGATTGAAAGAAGAGGCTTTAGATAAGAATTTAATTATAGTCTCTCAAGAAGATAAAATATCCGTTAACCCGCAAGTAAAAAAATATTGTCCTAAATGCACCAGCAAAGAGGCTGAAGCGTGGCAAGAACAAACTCGAAGTGCTGACGAACCAAGCACTTCTTTTTTTAGGTGCGTAGAGTGTAAGCATACTTGGCGCGAATATTAAAGTATTTATTTCTTTATTTGCTTTTTCTTTAAAAATTGAATGTGAATATTCTAATCTTCGTGAAAGAGTGGTTTCACGATCTGAAATATAACTTAAAGTTTAGTAATGAGCTGTTTTTAAGAAAGAACTTCTAAAATTTTGGTTAAAATTCGCGCTTTACCACCAGTAGATTGAAGTAGAGTCTTTCCACATACTAAACATTCGACATCCGTAGCGGAACAACCGAAAATTATTTGCTGGTTTCCACAATTTAAGCATTTAACTCTTAAAAACCTACTATGGGGTCGAGGGATTAATTCCAGTTTTTTTTTTCTTTTTTGTATAATATAACACCTTTAAACTTCTTGAAGTTCGAACTTTTTAACTCTATATGATTTAGAATATTGCTTTTTATTACACACTGAGCATTCTAATATGGGTAATGATCGTTTATTTACTTTGGCGTTCTTGTGAAAGATTTCCTTTGGAAAAGACCCGTAACCCTTTTTCTTTCTTTCTAATCTTCTTCTTCCGTGATTGAGCATTCGCTCCTTTCCTTTCTTATAAAGTGAAACACTGTGCTGGGTATGAGATCTGCAGTTTGGGCAATAGCGATTTATTGTACGAGGAAATTTCATTTTTCAAACAACTTCAATTTAGAGTTTAACTTAATAAGTTATTTATAAATTTTAAATTTTATTAGTTCTGCTTTATTCTTCATTGGAATAGCAAAGTTTAATAAAAAATAATTTAAATGGTATTTACATAATTTTATTAACACTTTCATTTAGAATTATGTCTTTTAAAGAGAAATTTAAAGAGGGTATCATATCCGCAAAAGACTTTTCGCGAGAGGATATAGATTATATCTTAAAAAAAGCTAAAGGTATGATACTTAACAAAAAGGACGTAGAAATCTTAAAGGGTAAGATTTTAGCTACTCTATTTTTTGAACCATCTACTAGAACCCGCTTAAGTTTTGAATCTGCGATGTATCGCTTAGGTGGAAATGTGATAGGTTTTCATTCTGGTGATGTTTCTTCTATAATAAAAGGAGAAAGTATTGCTGACACAATTCGTACCGTAGAAAACTACAGCGACGGTATCGTAATGAGACATAATTTAGAGGGCGCAGCCAGGTTGGCAGCAAAATTCTCAAAAATTCCTGTTATAAATGCAGGTTCGGGAAGTGGCGAGCACCCGACTCAAGCACTACTAGATTTATTAACAATTACTGAAGAGGGTCATAGTTTAGACGATTTAAATATCGGGATAATGGGGGATCTGAAATATGGAAGGACCGTACATTCATTATCCATATTGCTTTCAAATTACGACGCAAATATCTATTTTATTAGCCCTAGAGTCTTGATGTTGCGTAAAAGAGACAAAGACTTCTTACAACAACGACAAGTAAAATACAAAGAAATAGAAAAATATAAAGATATATTAAGTATTTTAGACGTTCTTTATATCACGAGAATTCAGAAAGAAAGATTTGGTGATATCGAAGAATATGAAAGAGTTAAAGATTTCTATGTATTCGGGAAAAAGGACTTGGAGGAAACAAAAGACGATTTTAAAATTATGCATCCTTTACCAAGGATTACAGAAATTTCACCTGAACTCGATGGATCTCCTAAATCTATTTATTTCAAACAGGCATTTTATGGAATACCTATGAGAAAAGCAATCTTAGTGGAGTTATTATCTAATTAATCTTTCATTAATCTATTTTTAATTTGAATATGCTTACTTTTGAATGAGATAATTGTGCCATTAATTCTTTTATGGGTCGGTTATTTACATTAAATGTAAAAACACTACCTCCATCAACAATGCCTTCAAAATTTTTATAAATCTGAATTCTTTTCTCTAATGATAAATTTGAATTCCCTCGTACCATGTTTATGCAATATTTGTTAGACCTATTACCTACTTCATCCATACTTCTGCACCAATGTTTAGAAAGATAACTATCGTTATGGGGCTGAGTAAGTATATAATTTTCGTTGGTATCTTGATTAAATTCGTTAATAATATCTTTCATAAACATTAGTAGATTGTAAGCGAACGATTCGCTGTTTTCTATCCTATCGATCTCGATACCGCAATGTTTTTTTATAGCTTCATTTAATCCGAAAAAACTAACCGATTTTAATGAGTCATCTATCCAACTATCGGATTCTGGTTTAATGAAATCAGATATAATTCTATTCCATTCCTTTGAAGTAGATAATTTTCTATTTATTAAATTTTTTTTATGAGCAAAAAGTTTAAATACTGAATTAAGCTTTTCTTGAACATTTTCAAAAAAAAGAGAATCATTCTGCTTAGAATTATCAGCAATTTTATGCAAATTTACTAAAATTTTATCTAAAATAATTTTATTTTTAGGTTCTTCATTTATATTATTCTTATTCACATTTATTAAAGTAGAATTTAGTAAGTTTAGATTATTGTTTAAAGAGAATATTATATCGTTTGAATGAGGCGATTTTATGATTTCCCTTAAGAATTCATATCCACGCTTATTATTAAGCATTAAAGGGTAGTCTATTGCAATCAAAGGACAAGTAAATCCATTAGTTTGATCAATCTGGTTAAATAATCTATCCAAAAAGTAAGAAATAGAGGGAATTTGCAAATTCAAGGAGTTAGAATCTTCAAGCACTTCTGAAGAAGAGATGTCTAAAGAGAGATGAGGTTTTTGGTCATAGATTCTATTTGAATGATTAATAATCTCTGAATTTAGGAAACTAATAAGTGCTTTTGAATTCTCGTTAGAACTAATGCTCTTGAATAAAAAGTCAGAAAAATTACCTAGCAGAATATCTTCAGAGATGAAAGGCTCTATCTTGCCCAAAACACCAAAGAAATTAGAACACAGTTTAATCAATTCAATTGAATTGTCTAATTTATTAATGTCTACTAATTTCCGTTTTGAAAGATAAGATACGATTGAATTTGAGTCTATATAAAGGCTTAATGGTCTAAGGCTCCAGTAATTTAAGTTCAATAAAACTAGTTCTCCAGACAAATACATGTCCGCTAAATTCTTTGGAAGCAGGTTTAGCAATAAAAATTGCTCTGAAATCTCTGAACCGAGTTTAAAAAGAAGCTGTTCAGGATTAATTCTGTTGTTATCAAAATATCTGGAAACCTCATAAGGAGGAGTGCCTAATCGAGTCAACCTATGTCTAATCTCTTCATGACCATTTTCCAATAGAATACCGTTTATATATTCCCTCATTAATGGAGTTGTTAAATATTCTATATTCGTTTTAGATAAGCGTTCTTCCACTTCTTTTGCAATCTGTTTTGCTAAATGAGTTTCTACTTGACCTTCCTTAATTAGATACTTTTCGATTTTACTCGAATCAAAAGGTTCTTTTGAGTATTTAGAGGTTCTAATCATTATTTTTTTATTCTTTTCGTTGAGGATTTGCTCGATTGAGACAATATTTTTTAAAATCTGTTTCCCTATGGTACTTAGGATATAACCATTCTCGGAAGATTTTATTAAAACGCTATTTTTTAACGCTTTTAAATGAAATGAAAAATTAATAGCATTTGGATTACTTCCCAATACTTCCTTCTGTAGCGATGAATAAGGTAAAGGATTACTACTTAGGCTTAATTTCTTTAAAATATCGATCCTTATTTTTTGCCCTAGTGTTTTAAGTTGTTTCTCTAAAACATCTTGATTTTTGTCGGAACTCAATTTTAGTTTAATAAGTGTTAAATATCATTAATTCTACTTAACTAATTATTATATTTTAGAAATATATAAGAATTAGGAATTTTCCAATATCTAAATTAAATCTGATAATATGTAGGTGATATATCAATCGAAAATTTTTATTTTTTGTGGTTTCGAGAGCATTTTATTGTTGAGGTAAAACTAAAATTAAATTGAAAGTATAATTCAGGTTAATCTACTTAAAAAAATATTGTAGTATGTACAAATAGTGAAAAGTTGTAAGAAATAAGTCTAAAATAGTTTTTAATATAAAACTTTTAACGTGCGGAAACAGCGATTCTTTCTATCTCGTCTTTTCTTTTTATCGCTTTAGATTCAATATTATCTCGAGAGGCTAACGCTAACTCCCTAGAAATATTTTCAGCGAAAGCTCTTTCACTTGAGTGCGAACTCGAGCCAATTGCTTGGACTAAATATTTGATCGCTAAATCTACTCGACGCTGGGGCGAAACGTCTACAGCAGAGCTGTAACTTATCCCGCCCATAGCAATTTTTGTTACTTCTTCTCTAGGCGCTGAGTTACATATTGCGTCAATTAGCACTTGAATAGGGTTTATACCTGTATTTAATTCCAATAAAGTAAAAGCAATCTCTAAATTTCCTAAAAGTTTACTTTTCTTACCTGAACTATATGAACTTTTATGCCCTTTAATTTTACTACTTATAAAACCAGGTGATAATAATCTGTTTATAAAACGCTCAATAATAGATATTTTAGAAGTTTTCCAAAAGCGTTTATGCTCGTGTCTTCCCGCAGTATGAGGAATTATAACTGGTCTCAGATTAATATATTTTTCCAAAGTCCAATCTTTA
>JAUWZR010000127.1 GCA_030615235.1 Promethearchaeota archaeon | reverse complement strand
CTTGTCCAGAATTTGTGATTAGAATAATAATCCTGTCGCTTGGTGAGTATATTATTTTTGAAATGGAATTTTTAGTTTTTGTAGTTATTTCTTCATTTTCAGTGAATAAATGATTTAATACATCTTTAATTGGTTTTTGAGGAATTTCCTTACTTTCCATAAGTTTCATTTTCTCATTATATGACTTAATTTTGTAGGAAGAACCTATTTTTTCTCTTTTTTCGAGCTCTATTGCTTTTTCTAAAAATTTAAATTCCTCAATAACCATTAAGATTAACAATTAAACAACAAAAAAAACGATTTCGATTTTCGATTGATCTTCAGTAAAAAAAACTCAAGTGATTTTCATATAGAAGATTAGAATTCTTGCTAGTGATATAATTTAATTACTTTTTCAAGATCGATTGGTCCATTGACATTGATTAAGGAAACTAAATTTTGATCAAGTGGCTTTATGGATTCTTCAACGGATATGTAATTGATATGTAATGATTTATCTATTATCTTATTTAAAGCGTAATTGTGTTCTTGAATCGTTTTTTTAGCAAGTTGAAAAGTACTATTAACAGGATAAATCGCAAATAGAGGTTCTAAATAACCGTTATTCCATCTTGGAATACTACAATCATATCCTTTAACTCTATTAATCATAAGTTCAATTACTTTCGGTTTGATTAAAGGCATATCTCCTGATAAAAGAAACCCTTTTTCGAATCCTAATCTATCTAACTCTTTAAAACCAGAATAAATACCTAACATTGGAGTTCTTAGCTCTTTATCTTCTAAAATTTCCGTATCGTCAACGATGAAATTAATATCTCTTGGAAAATTTATTTTTTTATAATAAGCGTTAATTTGATATTCTGAATGAGCTATTAAAAACACGTCCTCATCAAATTTAGAAAGTGTTTCTATCTGATGAAGAATCAAAGGTTTACCAAGGACATCTAAAACAGCCGCAGACTCATTTCCAAATCTGATGTTCTTTCCGCCAATTAGTATTATTATAGCAAGTTTTTTTTCCAAATTCATTTCAATTATTACCTAGTTTTGGCTATGATATTATTTTTTTTTATTACCTTTAAGAGGTGACATTTTTCTAAGCCTATCGATTATTGGAGGTAGTTTTTCCAAAAAATACTCTACATCGTCATCTGTAGTGAACCTTCCAATCGTCACCCTCAAAGAACCATGTGCTTCTTGAGGTTTCAAACCTATAGCTAGTAGAACATGGGATGGATCTAATGATTTTGAGGAACAGGCAGATCCGGTAGATGCTGCTATGCCCTCTGAATCCAAATCTAATACGATCGATTCTCCTTCTATAAATCTTATACCCAAATTAACATTATTGGGCAATCTCTTAGTAGGATGTCCGTTTAGATATGAATCTTCAATATTTTCTAATACATTTTTTATAATCTTATCTCTATACTTGGTTTGTATCTCAATTTCTTTTGGCATTTCGTTTTTTGCCAATTCTACTGCTTTAGCGAATCCAGCTATACCTGGAACATTTATAGTGCTTGGTCTCATATCTCTTTCGTGTCCACCACCATACATTATAGGTTCAATAAATTTTCCCCAGCCCTCTCTAATTCCTTTATTCCGTAGGTACAACATTCCTACACCCTTGGGACCATATAATTTGTGAGCAGATGCTGAAAGTAAATCGATGTTCATTGCCTCAATATCAATTGGAACTTTCCCAAACGCTTGAACTGCGTCAGTATGGAACAATACATCGTGTTTCTTAGCTATTGCTCCGATTTCTTTAATAGGTTCTATCGTTCCTATTTCATTATTAGCGAACATAATACTAATAAGAGTTGTTTCGTCGGTAATCATATCCTCCAGTTCTCTTAGATCTATTAAACCGTATTTATCGACAGGTAAAAATGTTATACTAAATCCCCTGTTCTTTAAATTTTTACATGTGTTTTCAACTGCGTGATGCTCTAACGCTGATGTGATGATATGTTTACCACGATTTTGATTTTTAAGCGCAACACCTAAAATCGCGATATTATCTGCTTCCGTACCTGAGGAAGTAAATATTATCTCGTCGCTCTTAGCGTTTATTAAAGATGCTACAGTTTCTCGGGATTTAGCTAACGTTTGTGCAGCTTTTTGACCAATAGAATGCAAACTTGAAGAATTTCCGTAAGAAATTCTAAAATGTTCGTTCATTACTTCAATTACTCGTGGATCCATTGGAGTAGTTGCAGCATAATCAAGATAAACATACCTAGATGCATTCATAATTACTAAGGAGTACTTTTTTTAGGTTCTTCTATTTTAATAAATATCATGCTTAATCTAATAACTCTTACCATTATGTTTTATATACAAAGATATATTCTTTAAAAAGTATATTTCCAAATACATTATTTAATTAATGGAGTTGAATAACGATTGGTAAAAATTCTCTGGGGTATAACCGGTTCCGGTTATGTGCTTCAAGAATCGATTGATTTGATGAAAGAAATACAAGAAGATTATGGTGTAAAACTAACAGTAATATTATCCAAAGAGGGTGCGGCTGTTGTAAAATGGTACAGGAAGTGGTTAGCTCTAACTAAAGCAGTTGAAAAAGTTAAAGTGGAAAAAACACCTAACATCCCATTTTATGCTGGCCCTTTACAACTTGGAAAATACGATTTGTTCTTAGTAAGTCCTGTTTCTGCTAACACTGTTGCTAAGATTGCTTATGGAATCGCTGATACACTGATTACTAATTGCGTTGCGCAAGCAATTAAGGGTGGGCAAACTGTTTATATATTCCCCTCAGATCAAGAATCAAAACCTATCGAAACTTCTCGACCTGATGGATCGCCATTAGTGCTGAAAATAAGAGATATTGAACTTGAAAACATTAAGAAATTGAAAACAATGGAAGGGATCGTTGTGCTTTCGGAATTTTCTGATTTAAGAAATCTTATCGTTCAGAAAGTTAATCAGAAACCGTAAGTTTTTTTCAAAGTAGTTGCTAAGACTCATACTTAACAGGTTGAATTGCCTTTTCAGGACAAGCTTTTTCACATTTTAGACATCCCTGGCATTTTGCAATTTCCTTAAACTTAAATCTAATACCTACATCTTCCTTATCTGCTTTTTTTACAGAATCTATATAAAAGAGATTTTGAGGGCAAAAACCACCATCTTGATCTATACATTTCTCGCACATCGAACATTTTTCATGGTCGATTTTAATGCTAATGATTTGTTCGGGTTGATCAATTGAAGTAACTTCTATAGCGTTTCGAGGACATACCAAAACACAAGATAAACAAGCAAGACATATTGAATAGTCAATTTTTCGAATTCCATGTTCAAAATAGATAGCATTAGCTCTACAAGCACGCAAACATCGCTCACATCTTAAACACATTTCTTGATCGATTTGAACCGGGATAAATTTTTCCTTAATAAGCGTTTTCCTCAATTGAAAGTTTGAGTTATCTAAATAAATTAACCAATAAAATTAAAATTAGTTTTTATAAAAAAAATGTTTCTCCAGTTTAAACCGATAAAAAAATAGAAATAAAATAATTATTGAAAATATCGCGTGTAGCCTTCCTTAGGGTGTTCAGGTAATTGTTGTTGATTTCGGTATTGAGTCGCTTTTTCGGCTAGTTCAAGCATTTTAGCCTTAATCTCTTTACCTTCTTCTATCAATTTAGCCGTTTCAATTTTTAAATTATAGATTTTATTCAAAACTTCTATTATTGCAGCAGCAGCTTCAGGTGTTGGAATTTCTAAAACAGGAGTGAATAGTGCATATGCTTTTAACTTGCTTGATAATGCCTCGTTTAAAACTGTCGCTTCAGCTCCAACTATAATCCCTTTCTCTACTTTTTTCAGTTCGTATTTCTCCAAATTTTCGACCATTTCAGCTTCAGCTGCATAATATACAGGATAATCGTTAATTATGCCCCGTTGAGGAATTCCTTGAAAAATGACAACTTCTTTCGCTTTAACATCTTCGGATAGTAACCAATTATTAATTGTTTTTGATAAATCGTTATATGCTGTAGCCACTTGAAATGGAACCTCTGATATTCCAACAATGAGATTATACATAGGAGAATAATATATTCTAAACGGATGTTTTAATACGCCATCGTAAAAGACGGAAATTGGGGGTAAATACTCACTGGTAATGAATCCTATCTCGGTAATGTCTGGAATTTGCTCAATTAAAGCATTTGATACGATTGGTCCTATTAATCCAATCCCAGCAAAACCCAAAATCATAGTTGCTCCTTCTTTTATCTCAGTTCTCAAGTCTTCAATGATGATTGAAGATTTTTTACCCTTTTCACATATATATTCCTTTTTTACCATAAGAATCTCCTCTTATATTGATAAGCCATTTAATTTTTAGTTCTATTTGTATTTAATTTTTTGATTTCAATTTAAATGCTTACAATATTATTTAGTAAACATATCACTATTAAATTAACCTATTATGAATTCTCAATGGATTAATTCACTAGTTTTTTTTTCTCTATGATTTGGTAAAAAATAATTTAGTCGGATAATGAAATTCCAAAATGTATTACGAGTATATTATAAAGTCTTAAAAGAATCTAAATTCTGATTTTTATATATATATGTAGATATTTCAAGGCTATTATCTGAATATTTACGCAAAGAGAATATATCATAAAAAATATATCTAAGGAATAATAATTATGATTAGTTCAAGACTAACAGATCCAGAACCAATTCTCAATCTTAAAGACTTGTTTTATGAAGAAAATTTTAAGGATGGAATTGTGGACAAAATTAACCAACTTCCTGAAAAAAATAAAAGAGCAAATCTAAATCTGTTACAAGAGATTCAAACCGTGTTACAACGATGTAAGCACTTAACAGAGAATCAACGATTAATGTACTGCGAAAGTCAAAGATACTTCATGAAACAATACTTGCGTGAAATAAGTAAGCAGCTTTGAAAGTCACGCTAAAAAATAGTTCTTCACTTCTTTTATAACTAAGTTGGTTAAATCTTTAGCGTTTTTAATTGGATAAAATGTTACTTTCTCGAGTAGACCTTTGAACTTCTCTTTAGGAATTTTTGCGTTCCCAATAAAAAAACCAACGATTTTATGTCCTTTTTGGGTTAAATCAATCATAGTTTTCTTAGATTTACTCCAATTATAAATACCAAAATCCGTTATGATAAATATTAAGGTATCTCTTTCTGATTTCTCAGTCTGCCTTACTATATCTTTAATTGGTAAATGTGTCCCCCCACCCTGATATCTTAAGAGAGTTCGTTCTGCTTTTTTATAATCATAGGTCCAATCGCAAATATCCGCACGATTTGAAAAATTAATAACGCTGAATTTAACTCCTTTCTTGGCAGCAAAATGGAGAGCAGCAAATGAAGCCACTAAAGCTGTGTGATAAACGCCCTTAGGATTTTTTGCCAGGTAATTCCAGTTCATAGATCCAGAAGAGTCGAGAATAAGGAGTAAATCTGGAATCTGTTTTTCAGTTAAATGACCCTTGCCATAATTCTTTAACCATTTTCGGGTTGTAATATTTGGGATGATTATTGGGCTGTTTAAGATCGTTTGAACAATGTCTAAATCTTCTAAAGGTTCTCCTAAACGCCAAACTTCTGGATAAATTGGAAGCTGGCCTCCTGGTTTTTCTTCGAAAATCTTAATTTCAATAAGATCCTTAGCGAGCCCCCTATACCATGTAGTTAAAGGATTCCCATCTATTAAAATTCCTGCTTGACCAGCAGGAGCCCCATAATCCGAATACGAGGTTTCTCTAGCAAATTCCTCTGCTTTTTGCCTTAGTTCTTCATCGTTGTCTTCTTTCAATTTATCTAAATTCTTATTTTCGAATGGATTATCCATGATTTCTAAGACATCCTCGGGAAATTCAACAGTAGAGCTACTTCTACCAGGAGTCTTTCGTCTTGTATTACCCTCACCCTTTCGAATCCCTGCTCCTACTATTGTAAATGTGTTGTTAACTAGTGTTCTAAGATGATAAGCAATTTTTGAGACCTTTTCTTCCCATAATGTTTCGTCTTCAAAATTTTTCTTGATGATTTTTACTACTTTTTCAGATACACTTTCTACACTCGTAAATAAATCATCTTTTACAATTTTAATATTTAATAATTTTTCATACGCTCGAAAAAGGAATTTAGAGAATTCGCTCAGTTTGTTTTTGGTTCTTTCAAATAAGTGATTAAAAGTTGTTTTCAGTTCCCATGCAATCAGATCTGGTTCTTTTTTATAAAGTTTAAGGTCAATAATCAAATCAGCAAACACATTTACGACGATCGGAGCAAAATTTTCGTTCACATTTTTCATTGCAGCCTTTAATAATCTTGCGTTAATTAATCCGTCATATGGAATAATTTGGTAGTGAGATACTTCGTGAAGAGAGATGGCGTGAAAGTAGTTTATATATTCTTGGTCATCAATGAAAATAGGAGTATTTGCTAAATTCATTGATATTTTCCATTTATTCTGGGGATCTATATAAAATCCTTCCAAGTGAGTGTAGTCGAAGACAAACATGGGGAGGTCTAAAGGCGGAAAATAAAAAGCTTTTTGAGTCTTATCCCATGCTTTCTTAGCTAATTCAATAAGATATTGTTCTTTTTGGTTTAATTCCTTTTTTGGAATTGTTTTTGTTCTTTTTTTTCTAGATTTCGACATTTCAAAAAAATTCTAAATTATTCCTCCCTTTGAATATAATCTAATCGTTCTATAATTTTTCTCAATTTTAACGCTTCAGAACCTCCTGATATTTGAATATTGACCAAAGAATCGTCATTTGTTCCGGTAACATTGATCTCGATGAGTAAATCTTCGGTTCTAATTTGCTTGGTCTGTCTCCGCATGAAAGCTTCTTTTAGTGGCTTATCTAGTTTAGGAAATTCGCTTGCTATATCTGCCCAAATCTCTTTATTGTTCACATACTTAAAAATGTAATCTGAAACTGTTTGTTTATACAACTCTTGATTACAAAAGTTAATTAAATAAGCTCTGTTAGGAAAATCAATGTTTTCTAGTAGATCATTTCGGATATTAGCTAAAACTTCAATTTCTCCATTCTTTGAAGCCTCCTTTATTTTTTGGGCTACTTTAGGATATTTTTTGTTATTAACTGAATTTACGAACGGTATCAAATCGTATTTAACGATTAAATCGTTCTTTTGGTAGTTCTTTAGAGTGGCTAAATCATCGCTTTTAGACTCGCCATCTCTAAAACGCTCAGCTATTAGATAACAATCTGCACGATTGATAAAGCGTTTTTGAATAATATCTAAAATGCCTTTAGAAAAATCGTAAGGATTCCCCCAATACGGTGGTTTTTCCAATTCTCTTGTTGTATATTTAACTCTATGAGAAAT
>JAUWZR010000153.1 GCA_030615235.1 Promethearchaeota archaeon | reverse complement strand
GTAGCAACCATTCCTGAAATGGAATATCTCGTATCTTCAAAGATAAAATATAATTTTGAATTCTATTTTCTTCTAATTTTAAAACGGTTTATCTATCCATATTCTCTAATCCAACACCTTAAAAAAGAATGAAACAAATTTATGAAGTGAAATCATTTTTTTAATTGAGGTAAAAATAAATGGAAAAAAATCGAAGATTTTTACGTTTTTATGATAAGGATGAGTATGAAGAACTAGTTCCGGAATCTGATGAGAAAAAAAAAAGACCGTTTCCATTATTTCAAAAAGCCTATGATGAAAAGAAGCCCCTTATTGATTTAATTCCTCCTGAAAAATTCGAGATAGGGAAAAAATCTTTCTTAGATGTTGTCAATAAAAGGATGAGTCGCAGAAATTATACAGATGAGGCTCTTAGTCTGGAAGATTTATCATTTTTACTTTGGTGCACGCAAGGGGTGAAGAGGAGTTTTAAGGATATAGCTGGTGTTTTACGAACTGTTCCATCTGCAGGAGCAAAAAGTCCATTTGAGACGTATCTCATAATTAATAGAGTGGAAGGGGTTGAGCCGGGGTTGTATCGTTATATTTCCTTTAATCACAAACTGCTTTTCATTAAAAGTATTGAAGATGCTAAAAGGAAAATCAGTAAATTAACTTATAATCAAAGGTTTGTTGGAAAAGGGGCGGTAATATTCTGTTGGGTAGCGATACCTTACCGAACTGAGTGGCGATATACTATTCTTGCCCATAAATTCATAGCTGTAGATTTAGGACATGTCTCCGAGAATTTATACCTTGCTTGCGAGGCGATTGATCTTGGGACAGTTGCTATTGGGTACTACGAACAAAAGAAGTTCGATGCTTTGTTGGAACTTGATGGAAAAGATGAGTTTGTAGTGTTAGTCGCTCCTGTAGGAAAAAGACCAATTTTATGATTGGGAAAATATTTTTCTTTTCTATATTTTAGAGAACATTTGTTTATCAAAAAAATTGAACAAAAAAAAATACTCAAAAAAAAATTACTTATGGATCGTTCCTGAATGGATGACGAGCATTCTCAGAGTTTTGGATGGCATCATCTACCGTTGGTAACCCTTCCATCGCCTTTCGAATGGCATTTCTAGTTGCTTTATAATTGTTTATAAAAACTCGTTTTCGAGCGCTCGCGCTTGGGTGTACAAATACATTTACGACAATTAAAATATCTTCTGCGGCTTCTTTAGGAAGGATTCCATCTTCTACACACTTCATTACAGCTTTAGCCACTGCCGCTTGAGCAGGACCATAAGTTAAGCTCGCGTGTCGAAGAGAAGTAACCTTCACTGTAGGGATCATTATTGTTGCGGGTTTAACCTGCATGTTTGGTTCAAGAATAACCTGCAATCCTTCGCGACCTTTAGCTGGATGAGTTAAAGCTCGAGCGTAAGCGTCCCCTACGGGTCCATCTTTGCTTCCTATTAACAAGTCAATATGTGCTAATTCTGCTCTATTCCCAACAAGAGATTCCCCAACTTTTAAGCTAAAATCCGATATCTTTTGAGGTGTTACGCCCACTGCGTAAAAGCGACTTGTTAGTTCTTTCTCACCAATTTCGAATTTAATCTCTTTCTTTTCTATTAATCCTAATTTCTCTAGCTCAACTCGAAATTCGTCTTGAAGCTCGTACGAAAGAGTATCTCCAATAATGATAGGTCGCCTTGTCGTGCCTACTGGAACTCCCATCATATTTAAACACTCTTTAGCGCCTAAAGCTCCAGAATTGATTAACATGCGAGCTAATTTTTGTACTTTCTTTTGTAGAGTTTGAGCTTCTTTTAACCGATTATTTTTCACATGTTCGTAAATTTCAAGCCATATCTTAGGAATGACATTAGCAGAACCAAGTATGCAACCTGCAGCACCACCTGCTAAAGCACCTAACACATTTTCGTCCCACCCAATCAAAACAGAGATTTTATCGCTTACTTTTTCAAGTAACGCAGAGAAATATTTGTAATCACCACTAGAATCTTTTATTGCGATAAAATTTTCGGTATCAACTAGATCTTCTACAACTGTCCAAGGCAATTCTAAACCGGTGCAAGCTGGAATATTATATAACACTAACGGAATATCCGTTTTTTCGGCTATCGTGAAGTAATGATCGTATAACCCCTTTGCTTTAGGTTTTAAATAGTATGGTGTAACTATTATACAGGCATCAACCCCAATATCTGTTGCAGCTTTAGTGGCGTCTATTACCAGTTTTGTACCAGTCTCTCCTGTTCCCGCAATTACTGGAACTCTTCCATTCGTTTCGTCTACTACGATTTCTATAACTCTCAATCGTTCCTCAAAAGTCATATTGACGAATTCTCCGGTCGTCCCTACAGGTACGAGCCCCGTAACTCCTTGTTCAATGAGGTAATTTACTAAATTTCTAAGGTTTTCTTCGTTAATTGATTCGTCCTCTTTGTTGAAAGGGGTTACCAATGCAGGCATAACTCCCGTTGGTCTAAAATCAAATTTTCCCATTTAAGCATAGCCTCCAATAATTAGTCTCTGTGATGTAAATTTTTAGCAGCTATAAAAGTTAACCCGTTTTCAATTAGTGCCTTAGCTGTTGTATTAACAGCATCATATCGATCAAGTAGGTTTACGCGTAATGCTTCCCATATTCCTGCTTCTTCAATATCTTCCTTAGTCATGAAATATTCAAGGATATCAGTGGGATGATCCCGCTTTTCGTCAACATCAACATTTGCTCCCTCATGTTTCGCACTTATATTCTTCACTTTCATTGCTAATTCCATCAATTCGTCTCGACGGTCATAAGGCTGCCTTACAATACTTTTCCATGTTTCAGTTATATGGTGTTCTATTCGTACTACATCTTCAAAGCTAAATTCTTTTCTTATATAAGCAGTTACTTCGATAGTTTCATTATTAACTGAATTAGCTAAGTTAAAACCGATCAAAGGACTTGTACCATCCTCACGTGCAAATAATTTAGCGGTTAATAAAGTCCAAAGACAAGAATAGGGGTTATCGTTGCCCATGAATACGCTTATTTTAAATTCGTTGTTAATACCAAGTTTATGGATAAAATAACCTAATAAAACAGTGCCCGGATTTAGGTTAAGAACCTGTTTAATGCCATAGTTAGTATAATAATAAATAAACTCGTCAATCCATTTCAACGCAAAATCATTTGGTTGTCCAACGCCTCCAAAATATCCAGTAATCGTATCAGGACCTCCAAGATGTACGTTTACAGGCATACCATCTGGACCAGGGGTAGTTCCCTTTGTGTCAAGAGTTTCAACCCAGGTCGAACCAATAATTTGCATTGCTGCTGCCATAGCTAGTAAATCCCCGTCTTCTTCCTGTTCTTTCATATATCGTACGCGAATAATTCTACCAGGTACTATCTTTTGATTTTCAACGGCATCTCTTACCATATCCATCAAGAAAGGAAAGTACTGGCAGGAAGAAAGTTCCAATGTTATCGCAAAGTCTTCATCGAAAGTCATTTCAGACATTTTATCGCCTAAAATCTTTTTTCTATAATCTGCTATGCTAATAAAAGAGTTATTGTCGCGTTGAGAAATTAACCACTCAATATCCTTAACATATTCTGGTTTCTTCTTTTTTAACTTTTCGAGTAAGTTTTCTATTCTACTCGCTTCTTCTGCTTTTTTATTAATTTCTTCTACTCCGCCATATTTATCTATGATAGTTAAGAGATCGTTTATTAATGGATTTTTTTCATCAAGAAGAAAATCGTTTACCGCCTTTAAAGCGGTGTCTGAAATTTTCAATTTTTTTCTAATATCTTTCATTTTATCGTTTAACCTTTTTTATTCATACTTAATTTACAAGTTTTGAATTCTACCCAAAGAATTCCCATACTTCCAACTTTCATTGGAAGAGACCTAATTTTAATACAAGTTTCAGTATATTATAAATTTATTTGTAAATAACCAAAAAGTTTTAACTAGATCCAAAACTGATACTTTAAAGGATAAAATAAGTGAAGTGGTATAAAAATTGTATAAGTATAGTGTTTCAATTTTAGGTACAGGCTTCATTGGGCTTTGCTCAGCAGCCTGTTTTGCCGATAAGGATATAAAGGTGTTGGCTTCTACACATAACGAGAAGAAAGCTAAATTGATTAACGATGGAAAGGCACCTTTTTACGAAGCAGACTTACAAGAAATGATGGACGGAATTAAAGCAACAAAACCTGAGTTATTAGAATGTTTACTTGATCCCGTTAAAGCCGTTCTCGAAACGGATATTTCAATGATTACTCAGGGAACGCCTATGCGAGAAGATAAAAGCATAAACTTGGGTTACATCGAGAGCACGGCTAGAGAAATAGGAGAAGCTCTCAAACGAAAAGATTCTTACCATCTGGTCGTCGTAAGATCCACTGTTGTTCCTGGTACTACCAGAAACCTCGTTGGAAAAATAATCACAGAAGTTTCAGGAAAAATTCCAGGAAAAGATTTTGGTTTGTGTATGCAACCTGAGTTTTTAGCAGAAGGACGATCTATTGAAGATACTTTAAGACCTGATAGAATTGTTATTGGTGCAATCGACGATAGAAGCGGCGATATGCTCCAGGAGTTTTACGAATATTTCTACGGCGACCACCTGCAAAATTGCCCTCTTCTAAGAATGAATTTAGAAAGTGCTGAGCTCGTTAAATATGGAAATAATTGTCTCTTGTCAACGAAAATTAGTTACGCAAATGAATTCGCAAACTTCGCCCAATTAGTGCCAAATGTCGATATAGTACAAGTAATGAAGGGTGTAGGTTTGGATTATCGGATAAACAATCGATTTTTAGGAGCAGGAGTGGGTTTTGGAGGTTCTTGTTTTCATAAAGATGTAAACGCTATTAAAGCATGGTCTAAATCAAATGGATATCCTTCGAGATTATTAGAAGCAGTTCTTAAAATCAACGACGATCAAGCTATTAAAATTGTTGACATGGCTGAAGAACTTGCTGGAAAACTAGCGGGTAAAAGGGTTACTTTATTAGGCCTTTCTTTCAAACCAGGTACTGACGACATGAGAGAAGCATCTAGCTTGAGAGTCGTTGACGAACTAATGAAACGAGGTATTACGAACATAAATGGATACGATCCTAAAGCTAAAGAGACAGCCAAGGTAGAATTTGGAGACAAGATACAGTATGCCGATTCCATTGAAGAAGCCCTTAAGGATTCAGAATGCGCTTTTTTAATAACAGAATGGGACGAGTTTAAAGCCCTAACACCAGAAGATTTTAAGAAAAGCATGAAATTACCTAATGTAATTGATGGAAGAAGACTTTTCGATTATGATAGGTTTAATAGCGCTTTGCCATTTAGAGCAATAGGTCGAATTAATTTAGAATAAAGCTTTAAGGTTTTCTTTCATTATTGTAATTTTATCTTTTTATCTATTATATTATAGAAACAATAATTTTATAGGTAAACTAATTTACCATTAAGAGTATAAGAAGATAAAAAGAAAAATATTAGAACATCAAAAAAATGAAATCATTTAAAGATTCCCCAGATGAAATAAATGAAAGTATGATCATCTTGAAAAAAAATTGTGAATTGTGTGGAAAACCTTTAAAACTGTATCAGAGGAATTATGATAGACCTTACAAATTTGTCTTTATAAATATCACTCAAGAACCAGCAGAACACTATTTTTGTTCTAAAAATTGTAAAATCGAATGGATATTTAACCCAAACAAACATCAAATAATTGATATAATAACTCCCAACTTCTAAAATAATTAAGTCTATCTTTAAGAAGCAATTATTTTTTGGATTAGAAAAAAAAAAATTCTTAATTTTCGTAATTCTGTCTTTTCGGAATAAACGCTTAGTTTATTGTTAATGAAAAAAGAAATGCTTAAACATCTGATTTAAAAATATGCGTATGAACTCCTATTTCGCAAAATCCTTTATAATCGGCTTCCTCGTTTATCTTGTTTCTTTATCAAGAAATCCAATATTTTAACTATAATCAGTTCATTTAAGTAATTGAATAGTTTATTGTCAAAATTTTCAATACATAAAAAATAAATAATAAATTCTCTTAGAAATAAATATTTAATCCAAAGCTTAAAAAAACAATTTTAAACAAGTTGATTTTAATTATGCCCTCTGAAAAAACTCTAAGTGATTACTATGATACTACTGGTCGTGAAGATATTTTAACTGGTGGAATCAAAATGATACCTATCCAGACTCCATTCGGTGAATTTAAAGTCTGGACTAAAAGGATTGGAAATAATCCTACAATCAAAGTACTTCTCTTGCATGGAGGTCCTGGTGGAACCCATGA
>JAUWZR010000291.1 GCA_030615235.1 Promethearchaeota archaeon | reverse complement strand
CGAAAGTATTTATGCTCTATAATTGACCAAATACAAGATAACAAAGATTTAACGAGTGGTTTGGAATTTATATTTAAAAAAATTGAAATTGGCGCTGGAGCCAACGCTTTTCTCTTTAATTCCCAGATGTGCAATGTTATCACTAATCGTAATAAGAATTTTAACGGTCGGCACCATACTTTATTTATAAGTCGAAATAACAACGAAATCATCGTAAGCACAACGCCCCTCACCAAGAATGCTAAAGAAATTCCTAATTATTCTTTAATTCAAATAAACTTAGCAAATCTGGACATTAACTTTAAGAAATTAAACTTTTAGGATTATATCCTCAATCTTAAAATAAAAAAAAATAAAAAGATTAGTTATTCTCTTTCTATTCTCCAGATTCTTCTTCAGCTGCTAATTCCTGTTCTAATTCTTCTAAAGGAACGGGTGCTGGAGTAGTAAGCATGCTGTAACCAATCCATATAGCAATAATCGCTATTAGAAGAACCATAATCCAGAGTGGTAGAACCGTAAATAATCTATAATCGAGCCAATCGATACCAAACAAATTGAACGCTAAATCCCAATTAGGGTTGCCCCCTATGGTATTAAACCATAAATCAACAATACTTCCCATGGTGTAGATAATAGCGATTAAAATGCCAAGGATCATAACGATTGCTCCAATTATCTTATCTTTAGCCATATTAAACACCGTTATGAATTTCAGACATAATTTTTTTTTAAAAATTTTCAAGCAAGGTTTCCTTGCTTATTATTATTTTTAAAATTATATTAAATTAAAACCATTCGTTAAGGATCATTTGGTTTTAATTGTGATGATCCATAATTTGATATTATAAAAGAAATTATGATTTAAAGAATAGTTTTTGTAAATGTTAAACCATGTCAAATCTCGATCGCTACGTTCTTATCGTCGGTTCAAGCAATATAGATTTGAATATTTACTCTGAAAGATTTCCAAATCCCGGAGAAACGGTAACTGGAGGCGTTTTTAAGCAATTCTTAGGAGGAAAGGGTGCGAATCAAGCAGTTGCTTCTGCTAGGTCCGGTTCTAAGACTACTTTTATTGGCAAAATTGGAACAGACACATTTGGAGACCAAATGATTTCTCAATTAAAAACTGAGGGGATCAATATTGAACACATTATTAGGGATTCAAGCGAATCAAGCGGTGTTGCTGTTATTTTGATAGATAAAACCGGTGAAAATATGATTAGTGTGGCACCAGGAACTAATTTCAATTTAACACCCGACGATGTTAAAGAGAATAATGAAATTATTAGAAACGCGAACACATTAGTTGTTCAGATGGAAATACCATCAACTACTATTGAAGAAATTTTAAAAATGGCAGCTCAAGGTAATTGTATAAAAATTCTTAATCCTGCGCCTCTAAAACCTATTAGTCATTCAATCTTAAGTAATGTAGATATTCTAATCCCCAACGAGGGAGAACTATTACGTTTACATTCATTATTGAACTTTAAAGATCTGAAAGGTGAGAAAAAAGAACGAATAATTCAAGCTTCTAGAGATATTTCCGAATATGGAGTGAGTGTAATCATAACAACACTTGGGAGCAAGGGGTCTTTAATATATGACGCAAAAAAAAATAGGATCATAGATGTTCCTTCCTTAAAAGTTCAAGCAGTTGATACCGTAGGTGCTGGCGATTGTTTTAATGGCGTATTAGCAAGTATGTTAAACCAAGGCGAGAATCTAATAACATCTGTAAAATATGCATCGGCGGCTGCTTCTATAGCGGTTACTCGAAAAGGCGCGCAAGCATCATTACCTTATTTAAACGAAATTAAGAAGCGTTTTAAAGAATATAATAGAAAATAGAAGTTAAAGGTTAGTTATGTGAAGGAAGAAATCATTCAACCAGATAGAGGAACACACCTTAGAAAAAACGACAAGAAAGAACTTAGAATAATTTTAGATTCTAATCGTCTGGATAACATTTTTCTTATAAATAGCTATAATTTTTACTCTCAAAATTTAAAAAAAGCTAATTTGATTGTAAAACCAAACGATTTTTACATGGTGATTAATAAAAGTGATGAAGAAATAGAAGTTAGTTATAGTAACGATTTTTCTAATCACAGAACGATTTATAATCCATATAAATTTGAATTATTTGAAAAAGCAAAAATTGATCCAGTACAGTTCTCAAAGAAATATAATGTTCCAAATGGATTCCTTGATGTATTAAATAAATGGTACAGCATCAAATTCACCTACTCAGACTATAATTTAATATATGTTAAACCGGGGATAGGTATTTCAATCCAAACACACAGATTCAGGAGCGAAACATGGAGGATTTTAAAAGGTAAGCCAATAATTATAAATGCGAACAGAGTTTATTATTTTGTTAAAGCGGAAACGAAATTTATAAACGCTAAAATGATGTATCATTCGATTCTGAATCCTAATGACGAT
>JAUWZR010000333.1 GCA_030615235.1 Promethearchaeota archaeon | reverse complement strand
CCTTCCAGAACAAAAAGGGGATAAACTTCAAATGATCTTATGTAAAGGAGTTGTTGGTCCGGGCAGAAATTATAAAATGTATCTCGGTAAGAAGTTGATTGCAAGAGTTGACGGCCACCCTATACAAAAAGAATATGAAATTGAAATTTACGACGAAGTTTACGCTAAAGATAAAACTTTCGTGCGTTATTTGATTTTGTTTGGTCTAGCATGTAATTTCATGGACGGTGCTAAGAAAATCGTAAAGAGATTGTTCAAAAAAATGAAAGCCACAGGTACTTCTGATTACGTACCTCCTAAAACTGAAATGGACCTCTTTAGGAACCCCCGAATGATGAGAAGATAAAGAAAAAATAAAATAAAAATTAAAATTTTTTTATTTCTTAATTTTTTATGACAGCATTTGCTTTTTCCATGCTTTAAATGCTTTAGACTCTTTTCCGCGATAGATTGCTTTTTTACCTGTTTGTTTTTCGTATATTTTCTGAAGAGTTTCGTCGTCTGCTCCTTGTAATTCTTCTCTTTTTATTTCCTCTTCGACTTCGTATTCTTCTTCTATTCGTTTAACGCGTTTAAGTACTACGAATACTCCATGGTTCCAAAGTACAATTCCTATGTAGATTAACATCACTATTATGAATACCATTATCCCAACAAAGAGAACCCATTCTCCAAAATTAAAAGTTAAAACATAAGCCCAGAAATTTGCTACTAGTTCCCAGAAAATCGAAGGCAAGATAACGACTAAAAGGGTGATAATAAAAATATAGATGCTTATCAATGTTACTGCTATTAGAAGCCTAAGCGTAGTGTAATCTTCGTATTTTTTAGCCAATATTCTGTCTTTGAATAATCTTTGGCAAAGCTTTAATATTCCACCTCTGAATAGCACGTAGAAAAGAACAAGCAAGAAAAGATGGAGTACTATAATCCCAACAACAATAAGAGCAACAGCACCTGGCCCCCAACCTTCAATAATAACCCATTTACCTGTCTCAACAAGCCATCCTATAATTGTTAACCAGATACCAAGAATGGTGACTGCTGAGGCAATAATTATGGAATAATATATGGATTTAGCAATGCGTAAATCCCAGGTACTATACTGGTCTAATGGATCAGCCTCTCTTGTTGGTGCTTTTCGCGATTTGCGTGGCATTTTAATTTCCTCTAATTCTATTAGATTTTTAAATTTTTATTATAATATTTTTATTTTAGTTTATTTGAATAGTTTTCCTATTTAAATATTGTGTGATTGATAAGATTGGAAGAAATATTATTAAAAAGATGTCTTTAAAGATGAATGACAATATGGGCACCGACTAATCCCCGCATCAATATCCTCACCACAATACGGGCAAAATGTCTGTTCTTCTTCAGTTTCTTCTGCAATTTCTGATGACGCGTCTTCTTCGGATTTAATTTTCTTCTCCTTTGCTTTACCAGCCTTTTTAAGGACTCTTTCCCTTGGAGTCAAAGGTTCTGTTTCTGCTTCTGGTTTTGCATGTGGTTCGCTTGAAAATTGTACCTTTGATCGGCATTTAGGACAATGAACCTTCTTCCTGTTTGCATACACAATAGCAAAAATTATCGCTGCTACTCCGACCGTCGCTATTGAT
>JAUWZR010000335.1 GCA_030615235.1 Promethearchaeota archaeon | reverse complement strand
ATAGATAACTCTTCAAAACCTTCTGAAGTATCATCAGGTATTAGAGAAATCACTAATGGCTGTCCATATGATTGCGGGATTTGCGAAAATCACCAATCGGCACCTAGTATTGCTGTAATTGATCCTACAAATCGATGTAATTTAACTTGTCCAATATGTTACGCCAATGCTAGTGCTAAAGGTTATGTTGTAGAGCCTACTTTTGATGAAATTGTTCAAATTCTAAAGCATTTCAGATCAATCAAGCCTGTCCCTCCTATTTTGCTACAATATGCAGGGGGGGAACCAACGTTAAGAAATGATCTACATGATATCACCCGTAAAGCAAAAGAATTAGGATTTATAGAAGTTATGGTATCAACTAATGGTGTCAGAATGAGTAAATCAGTTGAATATTGTAGAGAATTAAAGGAATCTGGAATAGATGCAATATATTTGCAATTTGACGCTACTAATGCTCCAGAGGTTTGGAAAAAAATGAGGGGCGTTAATTTATGGCCCATAAAACAAAGAGTCATTAAAAATTGCCGCGCAATTGGGTTTAAAGGTATTATGTTGGTTCCAACTATTGCTAAAGGCGTAAATGACAATCAAATTGAAAATATTTTAGAATTCGCTAAGCAAAATAATGATGTAGTTGCGGGCGTCGTTTTTCAGCCCGTTTCGTTATGTGGTCGAATTAATTACGAAGAACTAATGGAATTGAGATATACTTCATCTGATTTAAAGATAGCTATTAATAAAATAACTAATAACGCAATTGAAAAGTTTTATCCAATTGCTTCATCTGCCAAATTCACTAGATTACTAGCTTGGTTCGATGATGTACCTTCTTTTTCAATGACAACCCATCCAGATTGTGGCTTCGCTACTATTGTAGTTATTGATGATAACGATGAATGGAAAGCCCTTGAGAATTATTTTAATGCCGAGGGGTTAGTTACATGGGCAAATCAAGTATGGGACATGGTACGTAATAGAGAAATCCCCAAACCAACAAGTTTTTTAAAGGACATTAATCTAGAGAATTATGGCGGTGTAATAAGCACGATTGGGGATTTCATCGATGATATGACTAACCTAGGATATAGACAGATAATGAAGGCATATTTTTTCGCAGGTGCTTTAAAATATATTAATAATCCATCAAAAGTCTTAACTAGCAAAATTTTTCAATCATTTATTAAACTTATTTTGTCGCCTAACTTAAATTCAGCAAGTGGTTTTTTACTTTCAAAAAATATGTTAATATCATGCATGCATTTTCAAGATGCTTATAATTTTGATTTAGATCGAGTTAAAAACTGCATTGTACATTATGGAGTGATTGATCCAGATGATCCTAGCAAGGTTCTTCAAATCCCGTTTTGTACGATGAATACCTTACATAGAGAAAAATTAGAGCTCGGACATAAACTAGCCAATCAAAGCACATTAAAACCTGAAATAATCCAGAACAATATTAAGGTCTATATTAAATCAATTGAAAAAGAGATATAACATTTTTTTTTTCTAATCTTTTAAATTATAACTGTTCTTATGAAAAATCTGAATTATAATAAAATAATTTTATATTTTTTCTGT
>JAUWZR010000085.1 GCA_030615235.1 Promethearchaeota archaeon | reverse complement strand
TCTTCAGAAATAATTTCGTTATCGGCCCAAGCGTAATGAATCTTTATAAGAGATTCAATTGGGTTTACTCCCAGCTTCTTTAAAACAGCAGCTTGTTTTACATCTACAAAATCCCCCGCATGATGCGTTTGGGTATCTTCTCTAATCCAAATGGTATCATTTTGAATACTCGTTGGAAGCCGTAACGTCATGTTTAATTCGCTAATAACTTGTCCAGTAGGTAAACCTGTGTCACCAGCGCTTACCCAAATATCAACGGGTGTAATTTCATTAGGTTTAGCAGGAACCATCCATTCGCTTTGATTAAAAATCTTTTTTAACTCAAAAATATTCAGATCTGTGAAACAGAATGCGGCTTGTCCAGGAATTCTCTCAGCAAATTCATCTAAATTTTCTTTTTTAGATTCTTGTCTATATTTATCGATCGCTCTAAGTTGAAGGCTCTTTTTTGACATCTTTATGATTGCTTTTCCTCTTAAAATTTTACGCATTTCTTGAATTTGCTTATCGTTAAGTTTTGCCATCTCTATTACAGCGACATTACTATAGTCTCTAAACAAACCCACTAAATGCTCGACTTCATCCAACTTCCACTGAGGTATTTCATGTTTTCCTATCACAGTTTCACACCTCTATACTCTTTAAAAATTGTTCGTCAATCTTAATAGGATGCCCCATGGTTGTTTTCAAAAACATAGATTTGATATTGTTGTATCTATGGGGCATTTGGTCAGCGATATAATCTACTACAGTTTTTAAATTTTCGAAAACCCTATCTTTCTCCATTGATTTTTTCCCTATTTTTACTTGGATGAGAAGTTGTTTTTTCAGCTGAATTCTGATTATTTTTAGGTATCGTTCTATCGCTATTTTTAGATCCTCTGGACTTGAAATAATACCGTAACCACTTGGAAATGGTTTTGGCATCTTACCTAATGGTCCAAGAAACCTAGCTAAATAACGCGCTACGCTTGGCATCATTTTATCTTCGACTATAAAGAAATCGTATTTCTTCACGAATTTCTTCTTTTCTTTTTTCTCCTCGTTATTCAATTGTACTAATCCATCGTTATCAATCGTTTCAAGTCCTAAGTTTCGTGCTTCTAATAGTATTTCATCTGAAGCTATTACACATACATTGGGTTTATCACTTGTTATAATATTGTTAGGAAGTACTATTTCCTTGTCTATCCTCTGTTTAGGATCATTTAAATTAAGGTCTTTCAGATTAATAATTAAATCAATCGTCTCGTCAAATTTCCTAACCTTATCTTTAAATCCCTCCTTTTTTATAACAGAGTATTCTATAGCTGCGTTAATCGATTTGTTTAACAATTTATCGTCGACTTTCATATTTTACATCTCCCCCTGAATTTTATCGTCATATTCTCCGGCGTCAATTCTTTTTTGTATATCTCTTGGATTACTGCCCTCAACTGTTGCACCAATAGAAAGAGCTGTCCCTAAAACTGTTTTTACAGCGTTTTTAAAGGTTTTAGCTAAGAAGATGTCCTTTTTAGCATTTGTAACAGTAATCACCTGTTCAAGAGTTAAATCGCCAGATTTCTTCTCAGAGCTATTTATGCTTCCTTTTTCTACTCCCAATTCCTTCAAAAGGAGTGAAGCTGTGCTTGGGGTTTCTACGAAAATTTCAAATTGCTTGGTTACAGGATCGCACTCGATTCTAACTGGTACGGTCAAACCCTTAAAAAGCATGGTTTTTTCGTTAACGGCGTCCACTACGTCCTTGATGTTTGCATAGGAAATCGATTCAATTTCCGTTTTATGCCAGTAGGACCTACGGCGGGCCCGATAGGTGGCCCTCCTGAAGCATTAGGGGAAAAGTTATGAAATATAAATTTTCTCTCCCTCCAGTCACAAGGGCCTTAACAATGATTTTGGTTGTTTTGCTCATATTACTCGTCATTATTTTTTATTTAAATTCACTATTTAAAGCCTACTTTTTAAAACACAGAACACACTAACTGCTTCAGACTAAAATTTCCAATATCTTTAGATATATCGGAACCGTAATCCTTTACGTTCTAAGTTTTGAAAAAATATGGCTTAACTTAGTAAGAATGAAAAAGAAGAATAGTTAAAAAAATTTACTAAAATTAGCTTTTTCTTTTAGAAATAATCTTTTGAATAATGTTCTTCAATTCACTACTTTCAATCCTTTCATGTTCATACCCTCCCGCTGTAGGGACTAATTTCTCGACATCTTTTGCCCAGGAAAATTCTCAATCTTTAATTCTTTAAATAAATCATTATAGTTTTAAGAACCATTCTATTAGGCGGGAATACTTAAATTGGATGTTTAATTGATATAAAATCTTTTAAAAGTATTGATTTTTCTGTTGATTAAGAATGTTTCTTTAAGATAAAAAGAAATCCAAAAATTAATACATATATGAGGAATTTTTCTATTTTTTAATAATAGGTAATGAAAAATAAAAAGTTGACCCTTTAATTCTCCCCTCTGATTCCATCCATATATTTCCATTATGCAATTCAATTATTTTTTTAGAAATATAAAGTCCAAGACCAGATCCGTCAGAGGAAACATCTAATCCATTACCATAATGTTCTATTTTACCAAATTGTTTAAAGATTCTATTTTTTTCATCTTGAGTAAATCCAATTCCATTATCTTTTATAGAAATTATATAGAATTTCTCTTTAATCTGAGATTTAATCTCAATTTTACCATTTGGAGGTGTATATTTTATCGCATTACTTAATAAATTATTGAGAACGTGATGAATTTGTTCTTTTTCAAACTTAGTTGTAAGATAGTCATGAATATCTACAGTAATCGTGTGGTTTCTTAATTTTGCGAAATCTTCTAGGTCTTTAACGCTTAAAATAATTAAAGAAGATAAATTTTCATAGATTTTATTGAGTTTAATTTTTCCATTACTTAATTCTGAAGTTTTAATAACACTTTGTATCAGATTCTCAAGTCTATTAATTCCTTTTTTAATATTATTAAAAATAGAAAAAATATTATCATCAATTTTGTCTTTGCTTAGGGTCATTAATAGTTCAGTGAAACCCTTTATAGAGGTTAAAGGTGTTTTTAATTCATGAGATGTTCTTGAAATCAATTCAGACTTTAAATTATGCAAATTAATTAATTCTTCTTCGGCTTCTTTCCGCTCATTAATATCTTGTATTACGGTTTGGATATATGTTTCACCACCAATCTTTACTAACGATCCTTGTATATTAACCCAAATGATATTTCTGTCTTTTGTATGAAATGGAAGTTCTATAGGTTCCATGATACCTTTACTTAATAGTTTTTTAAATTTCTTTACTAAAATAGGTAATTTCCCCGGTGGAAAAGTATTTAGCTCTCTAAAATCCTTATCTATAAAATCGTTTCTTTCAAATCCATATTGTAAGAGTGTTGCTGGATTCACATCAATTATCTTTCCATTAAGGTTTATTAAAACAATCATAGTGGGAGAACTTTCAAATAAATTGCGATATTTCGCTTCAGATTCTTTTATTTTTTGATATGAATTAAACCTTTGTTCTTCAATCGAAGCAGATTTAGCTAAAATTCTTATTATGTTCTTATCGCTTTCACTCATATCTCGGTTTTTTTGATACACAACACAAAAGGCTGCAACTGGTTCATTATTTAACCTTACTACAATACCACAATATTGCTTTAAATTGTATTTCAGAACAGTTGAATCTGTCTTACAATATTCTGTTTTATCTAAATCCTTTAAAATAAGAATATCATCCTTATTCATATTGATTACATCAGTACATATGCGCCCAATTGGATTATCTTCACGCTCGAATTCAGGTGGTTCTTGCCAAATTGCGATGTTTTTTAATATTTTTTTGCCATTTACATCAATTATTTTATTATACCCGGCACAATCACTCATAAGCAGCTTACCTGCTGCATCGACAAGCAATTGTATATTTTTAAATGGATCATCTGTGAATTCTAGAAAAATGTCATTTAATGTTTTTACTTTCTCCTCTGATTCTTTTAATTGTTGTTCTGCTTTACGACGATCTGTGATATCTCTGAGATATTCAATTGCACCTGTGCTTTTACCCGTTTCTTGATCATAAAGAGGAAAAGTATAAATCTCTAGTATTCCTAGAATTTCTCCACGATTTCCCTTTCTAGGAATAACTTTTACAAAAGGTTTTTTTGTCTTAAATAATTCATCCAAACGACAATTTTTACACTGTTCGGTTTTATTCAGGTAAACTTGATAACATTTTTTTCCTGAGAGGGGTTCCATGAATGAATACCACTTTTTCATTGTTGGGTTTACACGAATAATGTTATAGTCCGTATCAATAACACAAATACCATCTTTAATACTTGAGAAAATATTGGTAAGAAATCTATCGTTTTCTTTAAGTTTACTGTGTTGTTTCCTCAATTCTTGTATCATAGTTAGTTTCTCGATAGTTGTTCCAATTAATCCCCCAAGAGCGAGGTAAATATTAAGTAAATATTTTGGCAATCTCTCAGAATATTTATGTCCAATTACAATTACACTTATTATTTGATTTGCTTTTGATATAGGTAAAAATACCATAGCGTAAGGATCAGGAGGATTTATTAATTCTGCGGCGAAAATACCACTTTCCATAACTTGAACTATTGTTTCTTCAATTTTTTCTAATCCTTTCTTTGAAATTAGAGTGTTTGAGAATTTATTTAAATGTTCTATTATTGTTCCGTCGGCTCCACACTCATAAAAAGCAAAAAAATCTGAATTATAAAATTTTTTTACGAGTTTTTCAACACGTATCATTATGCCTTTGTGTGTTATTAAAGTTGCAAGGTATTGTACCGTTTTAATGAATGCTTCAAAATAATACCTCTCATCATTCAATAGGTTTTTTATCACTTAGTAGCTCCCACCATCGCTAATATATTTTCTGGGTTTGATTCAGGCGGAATTTCACATCCAGATGAAAGAATATACCCTCCTCTATTAGCAAATGAATCTAATAATTTTTTGGATTTTGATGCAATTTCTGCTGGTGTTGCTTCAATAAAGCATAAACTCTTAATATTTCCATCAAGGCAAGTTTTTGGTAACAATTTCTGCGCTTTAAGCGGGGTAACATAGTAATCGAAATTTGCGATATCCACACCCATCTCAGGATAATATGATAAAATAGAACCTGTATGACCTGCTATATGTAACCAATTCGCTGCAGCACCTGCTTTTTTAAATCCTGAAAAAATTTCTTTTAAGCGTGGTAAAATAAATTCCCGGAAAAATTGATGGAGTACTACTGCTGGTGAACCGGAGGGTTCAAATACTAGTGGTAAATGAGCCCCCATTTCAATTTGCGCCAAACCGAATTTCAAACTAACTGTCTTAGAGAAATCCAATATTTGACAAAACTTATCTATATCATCTATCGCCAAATAAAGTGCTCTTTCAGCTCCGAGTAATTGTACTGTTAATGTCATAGGTCCTAAAACACATCCTAATATTAAAATTTCGTCACCTAATTCAGCTTTCAGAATTTCTATTGCTTTTAGCAATTCTGGCATTCGCTTCGTTTGATAAGGATCTGGTATTGAGAGTACTTCATGATTAGTGGTGTTAGATAAAGCATATTTTTTTATTAAAGGATAATAATTCTTTTTATATTCTAAAACAGATCCTAACGCCTCTGTTTCCACACATACATCCATTAAAGCAAAAACTGCGTCATATCTATAATGCTGATAAGCATTAATCTGACAACGTGCGAGTAACTCTCCATCTCGAAGATACTCGTGTAAAGGTACTTTGGAAATAATAGCAGCGTGTCCAAGTATTTGTGGTATAACAGGTGTCCGATCTGGGGTTTCAAAATTTATAGCTTTCATAATACCTTCTATAGCATTCATAATTCCACCTCATGAAGTTCTTTTAGATAATTTAAACCATCAAATACAGTTTCAGCAACATAATCAACATTTAAACTTTTTGCAGTTAATTGTTTCAATGCACCTCCACCTGCAACTATCTTTATATCTTTTAAATTTCGCCGTGATAATTTGGATTTGACTTCTCGAACTTTAGGAATAATTGTGGAAATAAGACCACTGATAAATATAGCATTTGCAGTTTCTTTTTCAGCAGCATTTATTAATTCTTCTATGGGACAGTTTTTTCCACAGTCGATTACTCGATATCCTTTTCCCATCAACATTATCTTAACAATATTTTTTCCAAGATCGTGAATATCACCCTCTGGTGTACCAATAATAATAGTACCTTTAGCCTGAGAGGAAGGAATACCTATTGGATATAATTCATTTACAATTGCCATTATCACCCGTCCCGCCATCATTATTTCTAACAAATTAAAATGCTCAACCGTGCATTTCTTATCTAATTCTACCATCACTTTCACAACTCCCTCTTTAATTATCTTTTCGGGTTTTACTTTTGTATTAAGTAGGTTTTTTACCTCGATAATAGCTTGAGAAACATCTCCATCTAATACAGCATCTCTTAAAAGGTACATTACTGTTGGATTCATAATATCACCATTTGTTTATACAAATTTTATGAAAGCTTTTTCTTGTGTTTAAAGACTATTTCTTATTCAATTTTTTACATTAATTATATTTTTATTAAATTTGTCTTTAAGTTCATTAGCATATTTAATTTCTTCTCCAAAATTAGAAGACAAATTATTTTTGGTTTTTCAATGAACAATTATTGTAAAATATATCTACTAATTTGTTTATTAACTTTTGTTGATATTTAATGCACCTTACACAATTATTTTTTGTAAATAAACAACAATGTGCGTTTAATGGGAAAGAGAAGCTAAGTTTATGCGATTTAGAAAGATTATATATTTCTAAACACACAAAAAAATAAAAAAATAAAAAAATTCACATTAGTTTCATATAAAAAGAAAATAACTACAAAAAAATAAAGATTAATCATGTTAAAATCAACAAAATTTTTTCCAATTTATTCATTCCAATATCTAAATTATATTGAAACCGTCTTATTAATACGTTCTAAGTCCTTCAAAAACTAATTTTGAACTTAGTAAATTGTTAAATGAAGTGAACCTAAAAATTTTATGAAATTTCACAATGGATGTAGATGTGAATTTATTTATCTAATTAACAATATTATTTATTGGAAACAAAGTAAGAATTAATTTAGAACTAATTGCTTACATTTTTAGAAAGGTTTAAGGTTATGGTTTAACGATGATAATTTGGATTCTTAATAGCGAATCGGGAATAAAATTATTGTATAAATCCTTTTTGAAAACGGATGCTGATGAGGATATTGTATCTGGATTTCTAACAGCCTTTCATCATTTTTCTATAGAGGAATTTCATCAATCATTAGAATCTATAGAAATGGGGGGTTTAAAATGGATTTATATATTAGAACCAGAATTTAAATTATTATTCGTTGTTGCAGATGTAAAAGAAGTTAAAACTGAGATTTTAATGGGCAGGCTCAATGTGCTAAAAGAAGCGTTTTTAAAAGAATTCGAAAAAGTTTGGATTAAAAAAAAACATAGTTGGGATGGAAATATGAATGTTTATATACCATTCCTTAAAGTCATTGAAGATTATTATGGCCAGTGGGAGGAAGTTGAATCATTAAACCAAGTCGCAGATTTTTTCGATATTTTAGGGGTATTTCAGCAGATTTTTATCTTGTTAAGAAATATTTTAGAGAAGAAAATGTACACCAAATCAAAGCAAGTGGTCTTAAATCGAATACAAAAAGTTTACACCAATTTTAAAAAAGAGGAAGAGTACAAATCACAACCCGAATTGGAAAATATTACTTTTTCTAAAGAATCTTGGTTTAACATTATTGATATTAACTTGTTAAAGTGCGAAAAAGATGTGATCACGAAATATTTGAAGTCGATCCTTCGCGAAACAGTTTCAATCTTAAAAGAAGTAAAGGGTAAAAATTTGTGTTTAAAATACTTTAATGAAGAAAGAGTTTACTCTTATATTTACAATAACATGGAACTCTTAAAGGAGTTAAATTTAGACATGTTTTTTTTAAAATTATTTTTATTAATCAAGTAAAATACGCCTTTTTAGAACCTACAACAAAGACGTCTACCGTAATCGAGATCGTGTTTTAGATATTCATCAGATAATATTTTCATAACTTCTTCATAATCTAAATTAGTTTCAAATTCATTATTGATAATAGTTGGAATATTTTCAATCTCTGTTCCAGGCATTGATACGAGTTTAAATATCTCGCTTTTTACTTCTTTAGATATTTCTTCTGTCATATAATTATCATTATGTAAATTAAATGAAAAATATTATTATTAATTTTGATTAAAAACACACACATATTATAGAGATTCCATAATGTAAATCTCCTAAGACTTCTATAAAATATTAGAAAACAAACTATATTTGTTCTAAAATAACTTCATGTGTAATGGTACCTATTTTTTCAATAGAAGCTTCTAATATATCGCCTGGTTGTATCGGACTAATTCCACTTGGAGTACCTGTAGCGATTATATCTCCTCTTTTTAATGTGACAAATTTAGACAAATATTCTAGTATTTGAGGGATTTTAAACAACATATGCTTGGTATTTGAGAATTGTCTTGTTTGCCCGTTAACTTTTAATTGAATTGATAAGTTATGGGGGTCGGAAATTTCACTACATGGAACTATTCTTGGCTCAATAGGCCCAAATGAATCGAAGTTTTTGCTTCTATACCAAGGTAAATTTAGATTTCTATCGCTTTTTTGCATAATTCTTGCCGTCATATCCAGAAAAATTGTGTACCCTTGAATATAATCGAACGCTACTTCCGCTGAAACATTTTTGCATGTTTGAAAGATAGTGAATGCGAGTTCGACTTCGTGATCGACTCTATTATACACCTCACTTTCGTATAGAATTTTCGGGTAAATTATTGGTTCATTGTCAGTTATAAGCGTATTCAAAGTCTTCACAAAAAAGATAGGTTCTGTAGGAACATGTGTGTTTGTTTCTTTTATGTGATCTAAATAATTTCGCCCTAAACACATAATTTTTGTTGGATTTATCGTAGATTTTCCAATTTTTACCATTTAACTCACGACCTCTTCTAAAACAACTTCATTTGATAATTTTCCAATTTTTTCTATCGAAGCTTCTAGAATATCTCCAGGTTTGATTGGACCTATGCCTGACGGAGTACCTGTAGCTATAATATCTCCCGGTTCCATAGTAAAAAATTGTGAAATATTTTCTAAAAGCTCAGGTATCTTGAATAATAAATGTTTTGTATTTGACGATTGCTTAATTTCTCCGTTTAGTTTTAGCTCGATTTTAAGATTGTGAGGGTCGTTAATTTCTGAATGACTTACGATGGTGGGACCAATTGGACCAAAGGTATCTAACGCTTTTGAGCGAAACCAAGGTAATCTTGACGCTATATCTTTAACTTGTATCTTTCTAGCGGTAATATCGTTAAATATCGTATAACCCAGAATATGATCGTAGGCATTGTTAGCTTTTACATATTTGCACTTATCTTTTATAATAAAAGCTAACTCTACTTCGTAATCAACCCGTTTATACTTGCGATTGTTAAATATCCAGTGTGGAT
>JAUWZR010000132.1 GCA_030615235.1 Promethearchaeota archaeon | reverse complement strand
AAGAAAAAAGGCTCGAAAATTACAGGAAAAAATACATTACGTCGAAATTGCAGTTGAAAAAGATTTCCAAAAAGAATTTGCTTCAGCAATGTATTTTCCTCACTTAAACATGAATCTATTTCCTAGTCTGAAAGAATATACGCATATCCCAAAAAGATAAATGCCTTTAAAATTAGTATTTGGCTCTTTTTGAACTATAAATAGTTCATATTTTGGCTACTCGGAAAATATTAAAATTAAAATTTGTAGGATTAGCCTTAAAGACCAGAAACCTTTAATAGTTAATATTTATTCTAAGAAAAGAGTATAAAAGTATTTAAGAAATAAATATTATTAAATTTTTATCCGAAATAGTATTAATATTATAAAAAGAGTTAAATAAATAGAATTTAATAATAAAGATAATTAATTATATTCAATTAAATTTAGCAATAATTTAATAATATTCTTCAAGGTAGAGGTCTTTTATGTCAAGTTTTAAATTAAAAGTTTTACTTACGGGTGCTGCCGCTGTTGGAAAGACGAGTCTTGTTCAGAGGTTTATTAAAAACCGATTTGCCGCAAATTATAAGCTCACCGTCGGTGTTGATATATTAACTAAAGATGTTGAGTTTAAACAAGGCGAAGTAGCTACCCTCTCAATTTGGGACATCGGGGGTCAACAACGCTTCGAATTCATCCGATCAACCTTTTACAAGGGAGCAGCTGGCGCTTTATTGGTTTTTGATTTAACGAGAGAACAAACTTACATAGAAACAAGGAAGTGGCTAACGGAAATACGGCAATTTAGCAACCAAGACATACCCTTTGTATTAATAGGAAATAAAACAGATTTAATTGAAGATGTCGGAGAAGTAATAGATAGAGACGAGGCTCGGGCTTTTGCTGAGAACGAAGGAAGTATTTACATTGAGACTTCCGCAAAATCAGGTATTAATGTTGACGATGCCTTTACTGAACTTACACGTAGAATTGTCGAGTCAAGAACTCAAAAGTTTTAATTAATTCTTCCAATAACTTTAAAATATAACTTTTATTACATTTTGTCACGTAATTTGTTTTCTTCTTCTTCAAAATTCTCACATAAATCATCGTGAATAATTTTGATGGCGTCTTCGATATTTTCTCTCTTTATGACTAGTGAGATGTTCAATTCCTCAGTACTTTGAGTTATAGCTTTTACGCGTATCTTTTTCTTTTCTAAAGCTTGAAATATCATTACTTTTGTCAAATTTTCTAAGATCTTAAAACCTGTAACATTTATAATTGCGACTTCTTCAGATTTAATTTCAAAAAAATCTGTAAAATAACCAGAGCTCTCTAACGCTTTTAACGCTCTGAGGGAATCTGTTTCTTTTACGATGAATGAGGTACTAATTTCCGAAGCACTTTGAGCAACTAAAGAGACGCTTATTTTATTTTTGCTCATGACTTTAAATATTTTAGCTAAAACGCCTGGTACATCTACTAAACTCCCTGAGGATACCGTAATTATTACAGCGTCTTCAACAGTAGAAATTCCTTTGATTTCATTTTTATTAGTCATTGCAGATATTTTAGTAAATTCAGATTTCTCAAGAGGTTTGTTGAAGTTTCTTAGTTCAAGTGGAATATTTTTATTTTCAATTGCTTCAAGACATTTCGGATGGAGTATTTTTGCGCCAAAATTTGCAATATGTTTTGCTTCTTTGTAGTCTAGATTTTTTATGAGCGTTGATTTTGAAATGTATTTTGGATTAATAGCTAACAAACCATCTACATCTTTCCATAAAATTACTTTTATGTTCTTATCATTCGCAACTTCAAATATCGAATGTGCAAGAATAGTTGCGGTATAATCTGAGCCCCCTCTCCCTAAAGTGGTTGTGTATCCAATTTTATTTCTCCCTATGAAACCAGTAATAGAGATTATTATATCTTTTTTAGTGTTCTCTAGTAAAGGGATTATTAATTTTTTTACACGTACATTAGTAAATTCATAGAAAGGATAAGCGTTGTTAAACTCATCGTTTGTTATAATTACTTTATTTGCAGGAATGTAAACTGATTCTAGCCCTTTACTTAAGATATATTGGTTCAAGATGTATGTGGACAAAACCTCGCCGAAGCTTAAGACATAATCTTTGTAATACGGTTCTAATCCGAACTCTTTAATATCCTCTAAAGCGTCTTCCAATTCACTAAGTTTTTTGTCAACCCAAACTTTTGCTTTAGTGTAATGCTCAGTATCTTCGTCAAATATTTGTTCAATAGTATTAATATGTTTATTCTCCAAGATAGTAATATTATCATCAAAAATTTTAGAATTTTTTACATTTTGAGCCGTATTCAATAATAAATCCGTTATTCCATTAAATGCTGAAGCCACAATTATTTTTTTATCATCCTTATAAATTTCTAGTATTTCGAGAATTTTCTTGAAAGCATTCTTATCAATTAAACAGCTTCCACCAAATTTCATAATAACAATTGTCATAATATACGCTGATGCAATATTAATATTTGAAGAATATTACCTCTTTTAAGTATAAAAAGAAAAAAAATCTTATTATTATGTTGGAAAAAAGGTTCTTTATCTTAAGGATTTTTATTAGAATTTAAAAAAACATTAAAATAAGTTAAAAAAATAAGAGATTTCAAGTAGGATTATCTTCCCAGTAATTTCTCGATTTCTTTAATTTGTACATTAATATTATTTTCAATTGTAGATAACTTATTCTTCTTTTCATTAAGTTCTTCTCCAGTGATTTCCCCTGTAAGTTCCTTCATGTCAAAATCCAACGACATTTTGGTAACATTTGCTTTCTTTATTTTTAGATCCATTAAAGTATTTTCTAAATCTTTTTTTTGCTCTGTATCGGTAACTATCGTTTTTGCAGGTATTCCAGTTGTAGTCTTATTTTGCACGACATCAGGTTGAGTCTTTACGCTAGATTCTTTAGGAGTTTTAGGATGTGCTACTTTTGGTGTGGGTTTTACTATAGTAGTTGGGCTCACAGGTTTAGGAGGTGCAGTGGGTTGTTTTGGTATCTGTGACATCTTTGCTGTTGGAACTTTAGGCATGTTCTGAATTTTAGGTGTGGCTTTCTTCACAGGTGGTACGAATCCCGAAGGTATTTTTTTACTTACTAACTTTATTGGTGAAATTAGTACGGGTTTTTTTGATGCTGTAGGATTAGAAACGTGGGCGAATGGTGATGTCTTCAGTTTATTTTTAGCATCTTTAGGTACTACCGTTACAGTTTTTGGTCTTTGTTTCACCATAAAATCTGCGGGGTCTAAATTCAAACCTACAGCCGTTTTTTTGATTTTTGGCTGAACAAGCATCTCAGATTCTTTTTGTTTTTGGATTACTTCTTTTTTTTGTTCTGTCGGTTTTACAGTTTCTACTAATTCAGATTCTTTTCCAGCTACTTCTACTTTTCTAGGACTAAGTGGTGTAGTAGCAGCAGGTATTTTTGGTTTCACTAAACCTTCAACTTTAGGACTATCAGGTATTGTAATTTTTTTAGGTTTAGGTTGTTCTTCTTTGGTTTTAGGTAGTTGTTCTTTCGGTTTAGGAGGTGCTACTTTGGGTTTAGGAGGTGCTTCATTAAGTTTAGGTGGTGCTTGAACTGGTTCTGTTTGAGGTGTACTAGCTGCTTGAAGCATGGCTTTAATTTTTTGTGATTTTTCATAAAATTCCTTTCCAAGAGAATCATCTCCTAATTCAAGGCATAAATCGCTAATTTTCTCAAAGTACATTGCAGCATCCTCAAATCTTGCATTTTCTAAAGCTTTTTCAGCTTCTTCTGTATAATTATCTCGCTCTAACAATGGCTTCAATAGAGGTGAAACTTCTGCGCTCATTTCAAGTATATCAGCAATGATAGTTATCATTTTATCTCGATTTCCTGGATCCTTTGCAATCATAGAATATGTTTTTAATCCTAATATCTTCTCTATTTGTTCTGGTTTCAAAGCATCGTCTAAATCTTGTTTATTACCAATTACAGATGTATGTGCTTGAGGGGCTTGCTCTTTTATGAGCTCTAGGAAGAATTTACTTTTTTCTATATTTTCTAATGTAGAATCTGTTATCAATAAAACAGCATCGCTTCCTTTAATGAAATTATTCCACAAATAGCTGAACTGTTCTTGTCCGGCAAAATCCCATAAATGAAAGTGTAGCTTTCCGATTTTGATTGTAGCGATGTCTCCTGTTATAGTTGGAATGTGTTCCATAGGGATTTCTTCAGCCTTGATTAAACGAGTTATTGTAGTTTTCCCTACGCCAGAAAATCCTACTAATGATATTTTTGGTCTTAAATTCCTATGAATTGAATCGATTGTAGGGTCAAAAATCTCGAAGGTTTTAGCGTCAAACTTGTGTTGGAGTATATCTTCAAAAAAATTTAAAAATTCTTTCTTACATTTTATTAGTTCTTTTTTGATATTCTCGAAATTATCTGTTAAGCCAGTAACAAATAAAAACATTAACTCTAAATTTTTTTCTGTAATGTACGATATTCTATATTTATAATAATCGTGATATTCTACATTCTTACCGCCTTTACCGAAAGCGTCTTGCATTAAATCACTTACTAATGAATCAAAAGCTTCTTTTTTAAGTGCTTTTCCAAAATGGCGATAATAGAGTAACTTACCGCTTCTATAAATATAAACTTGTCTTAGTATAGTTTCTCACCTACAATGCATTATCTTCTTTTAAAATCTTATTTCATTACTCTGCTATGTATTTTACCAAATCTTTGATAATTGAATATTTCTTACCGCCGCTCTTCTTTTCTTGGAAGGTATCTTCAATTTTCTGAATTTCTTTTGAAAAATCAAATAGTGAAAACTCAGTAATTTCTTGTTCCTTATACTTCTCGTTTAATTTCTTCAAGAACACGGATATTGAGGGCATATACTTAGCTAAATTCATACTTAAGCCTAACTTGGAGATTAAAATTAATTCTTCACTAAAAGTAAACAAATAATTATACTCTTGAGCTTCCAATGCAAAGGAGTTTATCTTATTAAGGTTCAATTCATCCGCTATTCCTTTAGAATTAGAGATAAGTGAGAGAATTTTATGAGGAATAACTTTCCCTTTTGAAAATTCTTTTATATTTGAGGCTAAGACAATTCCATAAATATTTGCTATTGCACATTCAGAATTAAGCTCTGTTTTCAACTGTGAGATGATTTCGTCGTAGTTAATTAGTTTCATAATTCGATTTTTAAAATTTCTGAATAATTAATAAAGTCGAATTTATTTATATTTAATTAAATCAATATCTCAAGATTTAAGATTTGATAACGGATATAAAGTATCATAATAATGAAAATTTATAAACATCATTTTTTAGAAAAAGAATCAGATGTCACTATAATCTCTGAATCACAAATTGCTATAAGAGAAGCAAGAAAAAGTCTTGTAGATAATCGTAAAATTCTAGAAAAATATCTGAAAAAAAATAATAAATTTCTCACATCCTTTTCACCAATAAAGATTACTACTGAGTTTGAAATTATCAATTTAATGAGTATAGCTTCAGAATTATGTGATGTCGGACCTATGGCTGCTGTAGCAGGTGCGTTTGCTGATATAATGTTAAATAAGATGAAAATGGAGGATCATCCCGATTATTTACCTGTTAAGATTGCGTTAGTTGAAAATGGAGGAGAAATTGCAGTTGACTCTGAAAAGGAAATGAAAATTGCTTTATTTGCCGGGTATAACCAGTTAAACTTAAATATTGGTTTTTTGATTGAAAAAAGGAACTGTCCTCTCGGAATTGGAACTAGTTCTGCAACTATAGGGCATGCTATCAGTTTAGGGCAAGCAGATGCAGTCACCATATTTGCCAAGGATGCATCTTTAGCAGATGCTGCAGCTACGAGAGTAGCAAATTTAGTTAAAGGGATTGATATTGAGAAATCCATAAAAAATGCGTTAGATGCAGCTGAAGATATTGAAGGAGTTTATGGTGCGTTTATTTCTCGAGAGAATAAAGTTGGACAAGTAGGAAAATTACCAAAGTTTTTTAAAATTGAAGGAAATAAAAATCTCGTATTACAAGATAAATTCGAAGGTGCTTTTCCTGGAAAATACGACATTCTTAAATAACCCAATAATATGGAAGACTTTCGCCATTTTCTTTTTTAACAGAAAAAATCCTGTTTAAGTAATCTAAGGTATAATAACTTTCGTATTGTTCTTCAGTAAGTTCTCCAAAAAATTCCATTTGACTTGTTGTTAAATAATATTTAGTTAAAAGGATGTATACATCCAAATTTCTGTGTTCTTTTATTTCCTTTAAAATATTTGTCCCATTATCGTAGAAATGATTATCAGGAACAATTAAGGTATTAGTAAATGTGATAAAGTCTTGAGTCGTCGTGATTGGAAGCGAACTATTTTTTTCTTCGTATGGATAATCATAATAAAGAAAGACGGGGCTCCACCCAAATTCTATTACTAACAAATTTCGATCATCAGAGTTTTGTAAATACCAGTGCACTGCGGTTAATTCGTTGTTATTAATACTATAAAAATCTATGTATGAAAATTGCATTAAGTATGAAGCTGTAGAAGAAAAACTCACAAACAAAAGAAAAAAAATTTTAACTTGTAATTTTTTTATCTTTCCTGTTTTTATCAATTTATATAAATAGGAAAGAAATCCAATTGCGATAATAGGCGAGGCAAGGTAAAACAATCTGGAGATGAAACTTAATGAACCTCGAAGCACATCAGATAGTAGACCTGCAAAAATAATAAAGACAAAAGACAGTAACCATAAGAATAGTGGTTTTCCTTTGGCTTTATTTTGGAATATTATGAGCCCCCAAATTGCAATTATGACTACTATTATGACTTCGAAACCTACAAAAATGACTATTAGATTAAAGTTCATCCATAATAGGTTAGCAATAAAAAATCCTACGGTTAAGAATAATGTTACTAAGAAAACGAAGGGAATAAAATACTTCTCAATTGTCGTATAAATTTTAAATTTTTTCCCCATTAAAATTAAATTAAAGCGTCCTTTTTCGAATGTGATTTGAGATCTTAAATAGATGATCAGAATTCCTCCTATAATTGTAATTGAAATTGCCCCAAATAACAGGTAAATCCAGGGTAAAGTGAAAGCAGAGTAAAATACTACCAGATGCCCCGTACTAATGTTAGATATGTATAAAATTAGAAAAATAACGAAAAGTATAACACATAGCATAAAATCAAAACCTCGCTTATAGTCTCTAACCAAATATATAAGGTA